>NZ_JBFUCA010000019.1:0-17640 GCF_056405475.1 Polaromonas sp. P1_G4 | reverse complement strand
CTCTACCACTGAGCCAAAAGGGCTGAACTCAAAACCAAAATTGCAATCTGGCGCAAGATTCAAAAGCAGAACCATAAAGCAGCTTTATGGAGCGGGAGACGGGAATCGAACCCGCGTCATTAGCTTGGAAGGCTAGGGTTCTACCATTGAACTACTCCCGCGCAGCTCTGCCAATTCAACTCACACCAAAATCACTCACGACCCAAAACACGCTTTACGCGACTTTCTTGCGCCGCCCGCTTGCCAAAATCAAAACAAAATCTGGTGGATGAGGCTGGATTCGAACCAGCGTAGGCGTTAGCCAACAGATTTACAGTCTGCCCCCTTTAGCCACTCGGGCACCCATCCTTCAAGCGAACCTCGGATTATGCCACGGTTTTATGTCGGACGAAATGCCAAGGCATGGCAAAAAGCATTAAAAAAGCTGCCGCATGCCTCGCCAGCGCATCTCCCGACCACACCTTCACCCCGGGATGCCCCTGGGTACCGCGGAAAGCCCCCCGAAAACGCGGCATAACCCGGTCCGGCCCTAATCCCCAGACCCTGCCGCCCTCCCATGGCGGCTGCGGCCAGGCTTCGGGCATGATGTGTCAGCCTTTCATCAATGCCAGAGTGAATCGCATGGATATTGCCGTCCCGGGCACCCTCCCGCGCCACCGGCCAACCTGGATAACGTGAGACCGTCTACTCATGAGCACTGTCACCGTACCCGCACTTCCCTCCTCCCCCGCTGAGCCGTCTTCCCTGCGCCGGGTCAATCTTGCTTTGCAAGGTGGCGGATCACACGGCGCATTCACCTGGGGGGTGCTGGATGCCCTGCTGGCGGACGAGCGCATCGAGTTTGACGGCATCAGCGGCGCCAGCGCCGGGGCGGTCAACGCCGTGGCGCTGGCACACGGATTCGCTACCGCCCAAAAAGACAACTCCCCCGAAAAAACCAACCCGCGGGAGGCGGCACGTGCGTCCCTCAGCCGGGTCTGGCAGGGCGTTGCCGCCATGGGCAGCCTCGGCTCCATGGCTGACAGCATCAGCAAGATGCTCATTGGGGGCTGGGCCGCCAATAAAGTGAGTGCAAACTTAATGAATAGCGCAATGACACAGTGGATGTCACCCTACCAGTCCAATCCGCTGGACATCAACCCTTTGCGCAAACTGCTGGAGGCAGAAATCGACTTTCACGCCATTGCGGCCATGCACACAACCAAGGCCTTCGTATCGGCGACCCATGTCACCACCGGTCGGGCAGAGATCTTTGCCGGCAAGCGCCTGACTTTGCAGGCGGTGATGGCTTCCACCTGCCTGCCCACGCTGTTTCAGGCGGTTGAAATCGATGACCAGCACTATTGGGATGGCGGGTTCTCGAGCAATCCCTCGCTGCTGCCGCTCATCAGTGATTGCAGCAGCCGCGACATCATTGTTGTGCAGATCAACCCCTTGCGGCGCCCCGAGATTCCCCACACGCCTCACGACATCGCGGACCGGGTGAACGAGCTGACCTTCAACGCCAGCCTGCTGTCCCAGATGCGCACCATCGACTTCATCAACCGCCTGCTGGCCGATGGCCGCTTGCAGGAGGGCGAGAAATACAAGAGCCTGCTGCTGCACCGCATCGACGGCGGCGAGGCGCTGGAAAGCCTGCCCTCGTCCAGCAAGATGTCGGCCGACACGGCCATGATCGAAAAACTGTTTGAGATGGGCCAGGGCGCAGCCAAGCGTTGGCTGCGCCGTCATTTTGAGGCGCTGGGCCTGCAAAGCACAGTCAATATCCGGCGCGACTACGTGGGCAGCCTTCCGGCGGAGTTTTAGCCCATCTTCAGAATTTAAGACTTTTCGGCCTTCCGACCAGGCGGGACGAGCGCAAGCAGCTATCAAAACAATAGCAGCCTAGACCTTCGGATGTGCGTCACGCCATTCGCGCGCCTGTGAGAAATGGCCGCAACCGATAAAAGGCAAGGGTGGCCGCATCGCCGACAGCGGCGACGGGTGGTTGGCCACCAGCACCTTGTGGCGCTTCGCATCAATCAATGCCCGCTTGCTCTGGGCATGTGCCCCCCACAGCATGAAGACCACCGGGTGGTCGCCTTCCGCGACCTGGCGGATCAGTGTGTCGGTCAATACTTCCCAGCCCTTGCCGGCGTGGCTGGCCGGCAGCCCTTCCTCAACTGTGAGGCAGGTGTTGAGCAACAGCACCCCATGGGTCGCCCACTTCACCAGGCTGCCGCCGGGCACCGGAAACTGGGGCGGGGGCGTACCCAGGTCGCGTTGCAGCTCCTTGAAGATATTGCGCAGTGAGGGCGGCAGGGCGACGCCGGGGGCGACGGAAAACGCCAGTCCCTCGGCCTGCCCCAACCCATGGTACGGATCCTGGCCGAGGATGACCACGCGCACGTCTTCGGGCGGCGTGAGCTCCAGCGCGCGCAGCGGCTGGGGCGGGAAGATCGTCGCGCCTTCCGCCAGGCGGCCTCGCAAAAAGCCCAGCAACCTCTGGCCGGTCGGACTGCCAAAAAATGCATCGGTAGTCGGCCGCCAGCCGGGCGCCACCGGCCATGCGGCGGGGTCAGCAGTGGTGAGCCGATTGGGCAAGGGCGCCTTCATGGCGTCAAGCAGCTGGTTCATGGCTTTACAGCCTATCTTTTACCGAACAATTGAGCCAGCGCAAGGCCGGGTTCTTCCGCGCGCATGAATGCCTCGCCGACCAGGAATGCATTCACACCTGCCTGGCGCATGCGCTGCACGTCCGCTGGCGTGGCAATGCCCGACTCGGTAATCAGCAGGCGGTCCGCCGGCACCCTGGCCAGCATGCCCAGCGTGGTGTCCAGCGAGACCTCGAAAGTTTTGAGGTTGCGGTTGTTGATGCCGATCAGCGGCGTCTTGAGCTTGAGCGCACGCTCCAGTTCGGCTTCGTCGTGTACCTCGACCAGCACCGCCATGTCCAGCGACATCGCCAGCGCTTCAAGCGATTGCATCTGCGCGTCGTCCAGGCAGGCCGCAATCAACAGAATGCAATCGGCACCCATGACGCGCGCTTCATACACCTGGTAAGGATCCACCATGAAGTCTTTGCGCAGCACCGGCAGACTGCAGGAGGCCCGCGCCTGCTTCAGGTAATCAATGCTGCCCTGGAAGAACTGCTTGTCGGTCAGCACCGAAAGGCAGGCGGCGCTGATCTCGCCATCACCTTCGGCATAGCTTTGCGCGATATCGGCTGGAATGAAGTCGGCGCGCAGCACGCCTTTGGACGGGCTGGCCTTCTTGATTTCGGCAATCACCGCGGGCTGACCCGCTGCGATCTTGGCGCGCAGCGCACCCACAAAGTCACGCGTCAGGACACGCGATTCGGCATCTTCGCGCATCACGTCCAGCGGTTTGCGGCGGATGGCATCGGCAATTTCTTGGCGTTTGATGGCGATGATTTGGTTCAGGATATCGGACATGCCCCGATTTTGGCAGATGCGGCCAGACCTCCCGCAGGAGTCCGCCTTGGCGGTGTTAGCGCAAACCCGCTACAACCGGACGCGTCCCGGCACTAGTATTTCCCTTCGCCCGCTTTGACCGCCCTTGCCTGACCGGGCTCGCGCACAAGGTGTACCTCCATCGGATAGCCATACACCCTCTCATGACCGCACTTACTGATGCCATTGAAGAAATTGTCCGTTCGGCCGGCGCCATGATGYGCAACGCCTTCAACGCGCCGGACAAGCCTGCCTATTCGCTCAAAGGCCGGCAGGACTACCTGACCGTCACCGACGGCGCGGTAGAACAGTATGTGCGCGCGGAGATCGAACGGCGCTTTCCGGGAGATGCCGTGCTGGGGGAAGAAGCAGGAGGAGAAACCGGCGGCGCAGCTCGCCTCTGGATTGTCGACCCGGTGGATGGAACGGCGAATTTCGCCCGGGCCATCCCGCACTTCTGCATTTCCCTGTGCCTCATGGTCAACGGCGAGCTCGAGGCCGGCGCCATCTATGAGCCCATGCACGATGAGCTCTTCATTGCGCAACGCGGCCACGGCGCGTGGTGCAACGGCGTGCGGCTTCAGGTGAGCGAACAGGTCGAGCTGTCCGCCTCTTCCGTCGAAATTGGCTGGTCTCCGCGCCGATCACCGGATTCATACCTCGCGCTGGTCAGCCGGTGCATGCATGCGGGCTGTTCGGTGCGCCGCGCGGGTTCCGGCGCGCTGGGGCTGGCCTATGTGGCCGCCGGGCGATGCGAAGCCTACGCCGAGGCGCATATCAATTCATGGGACGTCGCAGCCGGCCTGCTACTGGTCCGGGAAGCCGGCGGCCGCGTCAACGACTTCTGGGCCGACAACGGCCTGGCCCAGGGAAACCCGGTGCTGGCGACCAACGCCAGACTGGCTTCGGAACTAAGCGTTTTAACGGGTATACCGCTGCGCTGACGGCTGCTAAGGTGGCTTCAACGCCGTACCGCAGGCGCCATTGACGACATAAAGAAGGAGACACAGATGAAACAGTTCACATTCAAATCACTTTTTCCAGGATTGGTTCTGGCGGCCGCGGCCTGCGCCATGTCGTCCCCCGCCCGCGMAGCCGAAGAACTGGTGGTTTACTGCAACGTCCAGGAAGAATGGTGCCGGCCCATGGTGACGGCCTTCGAAAAGGCCACCGGCATCAAGGTGTCGATGACACGCAAGAGCTCGGGCGAAACTTACGCCCAGATCAAGGCTGAAGCAGCCAACCCGCGCGGTGACGTGTGGTGGGGTGGCACGGGCGACCCTCATCTTCAGGCCGCCGAGGAAGGTTTGACCGAGCCCTACAAGTCGCCGAAGCTGGCTGATCTGCACCCTTGGGCCGTGAAGCAAGCCGAGGCCTCCAAGTACCGCACGGTCGGCGTTTATGCAGGCGCCCTGGGGTTCAGCTTCAATACCGTCGAGCTGGCCAAACGCAAATTGCCCGAACCCAAATGCTGGGCCGACCTGATCAAGCCGGAGTTCAAGGGCGAAGTCCAGGTCGCCAACCCCAACTCGTCCGGCACCTCCTACACGCTGCTCGCCACCCTCGTGCAAATCATGGGCGAAGACAAGGCCTTCGACTACCTGAAGGCCCTTCATCGCAACATCAACCAATACACCAAGTCGGGCGCTGCGCCAGCCCGTGCGGCAGCCACCGGCGAAAGCATGATCGGCATCACCTTTCTGCACGACGCCGTCACGCACGCCGTGGCAGGCGCTCCACTGAAGGTGGTCGCACCGTGCGAGGGTACGGGCTACGAGATCGGCAGCATGAGCATCATCAAGGGTGCCAAAAATCTGGCCAACGCCAAAAAATGGTACGACTGGGCCCTGACACCTGAAGCGCAGGACATTGCCACGGTCGCGCATTCGTACCAGAACCCCTCCAATAAAAAAGCATCCTTGCCGCCACAGGCGCCCAAGCTGGCCGACGTCAAACTGATCGACTACAACTTCGCCAAGTACGGCGCTTCGGCCGAACGCTCGCGCCTGCTGGGCAAATGGGACAAGGACATCGGGGCACTGCCCAAGTGAGTGCTGAACACATCCCGCAATTCCATTGCTCACTGATGAATCACGTCACACCTTGACTACACCCATTGCAGTGATGGCAGCCGCCCCACGCGTGCGGGCTGATCCGCTGAGCTGGCTGCTGGCAGCACTGGGCATTGCAGCGGGCGTGCTTCTGATGCCGTGGACCCAGAGCTCAGCTTACGTTGCCGGCGGGTGCGTGCTGGCCGCCGTCGCAAGCGTGCTGGCAACACGTGCCGGCGCATTCAAGAGCGATGCCGCCATTTCCGGCATCGTCTGCATCCTGTCGCTGCTGCTGGCCATTTTTGTCATCTACCCGATCGGGCGCATGCTGCTGGCGGCTTTCGTGGACGAGCGGGGCAACTGGCTGATCCAGACCGCCGCCGCCCGGTTTTTCAGCGAAGACATCTGGGGCACGGGCTGCATCGCCGGCAACGTCAGATGCGGCGTGGCCATCAACTCCATCGTTCTGGCCACCCTCGCCGGCATCGGAAGCACGCTTTTCGGTTTCGCGCTGGCCCTGCTGGCCGAGCGGGGCGGCAGGCGTTTTCGCGGCAGCCTTCGCGTGCTCTCCATCCTGCCGGTCGTCACGCCGCCTTTTGTCATCGGCCTGGCCATCATCATCCTGTTCGGCCGAACCGGCATCGTGACTCAGCTGATGAGCGACTGGTTCGGCATTGCCCGGTCGCGCTGGATCTATGGCCTGCCCGGCGTACTGCTGGCGCAAGTGGTGTGCTTTACGCCCCTGGCTTTCCTGTTGATCAGCGGTGCGCTGCGCCTCGTCAGCCCGACGCTTGAAGAAGCGGGCCAGGTGCTGAGGGGTTCGCCATGGCATGTGTTCCGCACCGTGACCTGGCCTCTGGTGCGCCCTGCCATTGCCAATGCCTTCCTGCTGGGTTTTGTGGAAAGCCTGGCGGACTTCGCCAATCCGCTGGTGCTCTCGGGAAATTTCGAGGTACTGTCGACGAAAATTTTCTTCGCCATTGCCGGCGCGCAGCACGATGCATCACGCGCGGCTATCCTCGCCGTCACGCTGCTGCTGCTGACGGTCGGCATCTTTGCACTGCAACAGCGCTGGATCGGCAAGGCCTCCTACACATCCGTGAGCGGAAAAGGCGACAGTGGCCTGCCCGCCGCGCTGCCCACAGGCGTCAAGTGGGGCGCACTGGCGCTGGTCCTTCCCTGGGGCGTGCTGACGGTGCTGTCGTACGGCATCATCCTGATCGGCGGCGTAGTCAAGGACATCGGAAGGTTCGACCTGACACCTTCGCTGCAGCACTTCGAGACTGGCTTTGGCCTGAGTTGGGGCGCAGGTGGCCTGGTGTTTTCGGGCTCGGCGTGGAACAGCCTCTTCACCACGCTCGGCGTCGCGGCTGTTGCCGCACCTCTTACCACCGCGCTGGGCTTGCTGGGAGGCTATGTCGTAAGCCGCCACGTCTTCAAGGGCCGGCGCGCCTTCGAATTCCTGACCATGGTGAACTTCGCCGTGCCCGGCACCGTGATCGGTGTTGCCTACATCGTCGCCTTCAACGTGCCGCCGCTTGAATTCACCGGCACCTTCGCCATCATCGTGCTGTGTCTGGTGTTTCGCAACATGCCGGTGGGTGTGCGGGCCACGGTCTCGGCCCTGTCGCAGCTCGATCGTTCGCTCGACGAAGCCTCCGCCACGCTGCGCGCGAGCACATCGCGCACGTTCGCGCGGGTCATCCTTCCGCTGCTGCGTCCCGCCATCATTGCCAGCCTTGTGTTCAGTTTTACGCACGCCATCACGGCCGTCAGCGCAGTGATCTTCCTGGCGACCGCCCAGCACAACCTTTCGACGGTCTATATCGCGGGGCGTGTCGAAGTCGGCGAGTACGCGCTCGCCATTGCCTATTCGTCGGTGCTTATCGTGATCATGCTGGCCTGCGTCCTGCTCATCCAGCGTTTCATCGGCAATGCGGAGCTGGGGCGGCGCGCGGTGTCCACCGCCTGAGCCTCTGGGTCATCGTCACATCTTTTTCGTTTCACTTTTTTTTAAGCAGGCCCTGCCATGAACCCGTCCCCCGCCGCAGTGGAGTTTCAAGGCGTCGTCAAGCGTTTCGGCAAGGTGGTTGCGCTGCATCCACTTGACCTCACCATCGACAAGGCAGAGCTGGTGACCCTGCTGGGGCCTTCCGGTTGCGGCAAGACAACACTGCTGCGGCTGATCGCAGGCCTCGAGCTACCTTCCGAGGGCGTGATCCGCATCGATGGCCGGGACGTCACCGGCAGGTCGGCGAACCAGCGCGACGTGAGCCTGGTTTTCCAGTCTTATGCGTTGTTCCCGCACATGAGCGCGCTGGAGAACGTGTGCTACGGCCTGCTCGCCTCCGGCATGAAGAAACCGCAGGCCGTGGCGTTGGCAAAAACCAAAATGGACCTGCTCGGCATTGCCGACTACGCCGATCGGCTCTCGTCGGAGCTGTCCGGTGGGCAGCAGCAGCGCGTGGCAGTGGCACGGTCACTGGTGCTGGAGCCGGCCGTGCTGATGTTTGACGAACCCTTGTCGAACCTGGATGCCAAACTGCGCCGCAAGGTACGCCAGGATATCCGCGACCTTCAGCAGAACCTGCAACTCACCGTGGTTTACGTCACGCACGACCAGGAAGAGGCGCTGGCGGTGTCAGACCGCATTGTGGTCATGCAAAAGGGACGCATTGCGACGATGGGCGCGCCGCGCGATTTGTACGAGGCGCCCGTCTCAAGTTTTGTGGCGGACTTCATCGGCGACGCCAACCTGATCAACGGCGAGCTGGTCACAGTGCAAGGCCAGCATTTCTTCCGCGCCGACCAGGTTGATGTGCGGGTTGTCCCGCCGCCAGGCATGCCGGACGGCGCCGTGGCCCTGGCCATACGCCCACACCGCATCCGTATCGGCGAACTGGAAGCAAGCACACTGACAGGAAAAGTCCTGCGGCAGGCTTACCTGGGTAGCCGGATCGAAAGCGTGGTGCTCACGCCGCTGGGTGAACTGCTGGTGTTCAGTGACGCCCTGCTGAGCGTGGCCGAGCCAGGCAGCACGGTCGGCCTGCATTTTGCCGCAACCGACGCGCGCGTGACCGCACGGGAATAGATAGCTGCGCAGCCATGCGCCGCCGGCAAGCCGTCAGGCGAGCTTCTGGCTGTGGCTGACCAGCTGATCGAGCTTGGCCCTGGCCGCGCCCGACTCCAGCGCAGCGCGGGCCAGCACGATGCCAGCCTTCATGGAATCGGCCACATTGGCGGCATACAGCGCCGCCCCGGCGTTCAGGACCACAATGTCGCGCGCAGCACCCGGCTGGTTGTCGAGTACACCCTGCAGCATGGCCTTCGACTGCTCGGGCGTTTCCACGCGCAACGCGCGATTGCTGGCCATAGGCATGTCGAAGTCTTCAGGGTGGATTTCGTATTCGGTGATTTCGCCGTTCTTGAGCTCGCCGACCACAGTAGCCGCGCCCAGGCTGACCTCGTCCATGCCGTCCTTGCCGTAGACCACCAGCGCGTGCTCGGCACCCAGGCGCTGCAAAGCGCGGACCTGGATACCAACCAGGTCCGAATGAAACACGCCCATCAGGATGTTGGGTGCACTGGCCGGGTTGGTCAAGGGGCCCAGGATATTGAAGATGGTGCGCACGCCGAGTTCCTTGCGGATGGGCGCAACGTTCTTCATGGCAGGATGGTGGTTGGGTGCGAACATGAAGCCCACACCGACCTCGTCGATGCACTTCGCAATGGCTTCGGGCGACAGGCCGATATGGATGCCCAGCGACTCGATCACGTCGGCGCTGCCCGACTTGCTGCTGACACTGCGCCCGCCGTGCTTGCTGACCTTGGCGCCGGCTGCCGCCGCCACAAACATGGAACAGGTCGAGATGTTGAAGGTGTGCGAGCCGTCACCACCGGTGCCGACGATGTCGACCAGATGGGTTTTGTCGGCCACATTGACCTTGGTCGAAAACTCGCGCATCACCTGCGCGGCGGCCGTGATCTCGCCGATGGTTTCTTTCTTCACGCGCAGGCCGGTGATGAGCGCAGCCATCATGACGGGCGACATCTCGCCGCTCATGATCAGCCGCATGATGTGCAGCATCTCGTCGTGGAAGATTTCGCGGTGCTCGATGGTGCGCTGCAGGGCTTCTTGCGGCGTGATCTTGTGGGTGTTGGGCATGACGCGTCTCGCTTCTTCGTTCTGGAGCTATATAGAACCGGTTCAGTTGGCCGGATGATCGGTAAAGGCCAGCTTGAGGCCGAATGCGATGAACATGGCGCCGGCCGCGCGGTCCAGCCAGTGCATGCCGCGCTGCACGGCATCGCGCCGGGCCATCCAGGCAGCCGCCAGGGCCCAGCCCGAATTGACCGGGATGGCGTTCAAATTGAACAGCACGCCCAACAACACAAAGGCCAGGGCCTTGTTGTCAGTGCCGGGCGCGATGAACTGCGGCACGAAGGCCAGGAAAAAAATCGCCACCTTGGGGTTCAGCACATTGGTCCAGAAGCCTCCCATGAAGACGGCTTTCAGGCGCCGCTCCGGCTGGGCGGCAGCCGCCGCGGCGAGGTCGGTGGTGGCCTGCGGCGCCCTGGAAAACAAAATTTTCGCGCCTATCCACAGCAGGTACGCCGCGCCTATCCACTTAAGCACGGTAAATGCCGTGGCCGAAGTCGCAAGCAAGGCACCGACGCCCACGGYCGCCGCGAAGATGTGGACGAAGCAACCAGCCGTAATGCCGAGGCCGGCAACAATGCCGGCGCGCGCGCCCGAGCGCAGTGAATTGGTCACGATATAAAGCACGTCCGGGCCCGGCGTCAGGTTCAGCAGCCAGCCAGCCGCGATGAAAATCAACAGGTGTTGAAAGTCAGGCATGGCGTACTCCTAATGGTTGAAGAATTGCCGGATGGCGGCCACAGCGCGGTCTACGCCGGCGGTGTCCACATCCAGGTGCGTGACAAAACGCAGGCGGTACATGCCGGTGTTGGCATCTATGCCGTGCGCAGCCAGGCTGGCCAGCAGCGCGTTCATGCGCTCTCGCGTGCCACCCACAACATCGGCAAAGACGATATTGGTATCGGGCGCCACCACCTGCAGTTCCGGAATGCCAGCGAGCCCGTCGGCCAGACGGCGGGCCAGTGCATGGTCTTGCGCCAGCCGGTCGACGTGGTGGTCCAGCGCGTAAGAAGCCGCGGCCGCCAGCAGGCCGGCCTGGCGCATCGCGCCGCCGGCCATCTTGCGCACGCGGTGCGCGCGGGCAATGAACTCCTTGGAGCCGCACAGGGCCGAGCCCACCGGGGCGCCCAGCCCCTTGCTGAAGCAGATCGACACCGAATCAAAACACTGGGCGATGCGGCGGGCTTCCGCTTTCACCTCACCGCCGGTCTGCTCAGCCTGGGCCGTGGCGGCATTGAAAAGGCGCGCGCCGTCCAAGTGCCGTGACAAGCCCTTGCTTTTGGCCAGTGTGGTCGCCTGCTCGACATAAGCCATCGGCAGCAACTTGCCGCCCAGCGTGTTTTCCAGCGCAAGCAAGCGGGTGCGCGCGAAATGCGCGTCGTCGGGTTTGATCGCGGCTTCAATGTCGGCCAGGGCCAGCGTGCCGTCGGGCTGGTGGTTCAGCGGCTGCGGCTGCACACTGCCGAACACCGCCGCGCCGCCGCCTTCCCAGCGGTAACAATGCGCCAGCTGGCCGACGATGTATTCGTCACCGCGCTGGCAGTGGCTCAAGATCGCGCAGAGATTGCTTTGCGTGCCTGTGGGCACAAACAGGGCCGCTTCAAAGCCCAGCAGGCCGGCGATTTTTTCCTGCAGCGCGTTGACGCTGGGGTCGTCGCCAAAAACGTCGTCCCCCAGTGGCGCCGCTTGCATGGCCTCACGCATGGCTTGCGTGGGCCGGGTGACGGTGTCGCTTCTCAAATCAATAGTCATTTCGGCCTCCAGCCCTTTTAAAATCTGCGTCAGCAGCTATAAAAACAATAGCAACGCAGGTCATGCTGTTTGCTCCAGGAAGTTCTTCAGCATGGCGTGGCCGTGCTCGGTGAGGATGGATTCCGGATGGAACTGCACACCCTGGATCGGCAACTCCGTGTGGCGCACACCCATGATCTCGCCGTCGTCGGTTCGCGCCGTGACAGTCAGCACGTCGGGGCATGAAGACTTTTCGATGGCCAGAGAGTGGTAGCGGTTCACCACAAACTGCTCGGGTAGCCCGGCGAACACGCCCTGCTGCGTGGTGGTGATGACACTGGTCTTGCCGTGCATGAGCTGCTGCGCGCGCACGATTTTGCCGCCGAAGGCCTCGCCAATGGCCTGGTGGCCCAGGCACAYACCCAGAATCGGCAGCTTGCCGGCAAAGTGCTGGATGGCCGCGACGGAAATGCCGGCCACCGCCGGCGAGCAGGGGCCAGGCGACACCACCAGCAGGTCTGGCGCGCGCTCGGCGATACCGGCTACCGTGATTTCGTCGTTCCGAAAAACTTCCACCTCCGCTCCCAGCTCGCCAAAATACTGGACGATGTTGTAGGTGAAGCTGTCGTAGTTGTCGATCATCAAGAGTTTGTGCTTCATGATTCAGGTCTCCTGGCGCAGGCGTGTGAATTCGCCGCGCTCAAAGTCAATGGATGCGGCAATCATGGCGCGGTAAGCAGCCTCCACGATGGCCTCGGGGGCGCCGGCTTTGCGGGCCTGTGCGCGCACGCGCTCGATGATGAAATCGATGCGAGCCTGGTCGTACACCTGATCCGCGTTCTGCTTGATGCTCGCCGCCTGTGCCACATAAGCGCTGCGCTCGGCGATCAGCGGCACGATGCGCTCGTCCAGCGCGTCGATGTTGCGGCGCACGTCGGCCATGCTGTGGCAATGCTCGATGCCTGCGTGGGTTGGCTGGCTCATTCCAGGCCCTCCTCGACTAGCTCGGATGCCCGCAGCAGCGCGCGCGCCTTGGCTTCGGTTTCTTTCCATTCAAGTTCAGCCACCGAATCGGCCACCACACCGGCCGCCGCCTGCACATACAGCATCTGGTCCTTGATAATGCCGGTGCGGATCGCAATGGCGACATCCATGTCGCCGGCATAGCTGAGGTAACCGCAGGCGCCGCCGTAGAGGCCCCGCTTGGTCGGCTCAAGCTGGTCGATCAGCTCCATGGCATGGACCTTGGGCGCGCCGGTGAGCGTGCCGGCCGGGAAGGTGGCCTTGAGCACGTCCATGCTCGACATGCCGTCAAGCAGCGTGCCCTCCACATTGCTGACGATGTGCATCACGTGGCTGTAGCGCTCGACCGCGAAGGCTTCGGTGACTTTCACCGTGCCGGTTTTGGCGATGCGGCCAATATCGTTGCGCGCCAGGTCAATCAGCATCACGTGCTCGGCACGCTCTTTGGGGTCGTTCACCAGTTCGTGCTCCACGGCCTTGTCGGCCTCCGGCGAAGAGGCTCGGGGCCGCGTGCCCGCCAACGGCCGGATGGTGATTTTCTGCCCGTCGTCGATTTTTTCCTGGCGCACCAGAATTTCGGGAGATGCACCCACAACATGGAAGTCTCCGAAGTGGTAGTAGTACATGTAAGGCGAGGGGTTCAGTGAACGCAGTGCGCGGTACAGGCTCAGCGGCGACTCGGTGTAGCGCTTCTTGATGCGCTGGCCGACCTGCACCTGCATGAAGTCGCCCGCCTCGATCAGCCGCTTGGCGCGTTCCACGGCGGCAATGTAGTCTGCCTTGGCAAAATCGCGCTCGGCCGGATAACTCTGCGACGGTTTCACCACCGGCGCGCTGACGGAATACTTCAGCTGGTCCTTGAGCTCGCGCAGGCGCTTTTTGGCATTGGCATACGCCTCCGGCCTCGCCGGGTCGGCATAAACAATCAGGTAAAGCTTGCCCGACAGGTTGTCGATCACGGCGAGCTCTTCACACTGCAGCAACAGGATGTCGGGGCAGCCCAGCGTGTCCGGCGGACAGGAGGCTTCGAGTTTCTTTTCGACGTAACGCACGGTGTCGTAGCCGAAGTACCCCGCCAGGCCGCCGCAAAAGCGCGGCAGGCCGGGCCGCAGGGCGACCTTGAAAYGCTTTTGGTAGTCGCTGATGAAGTCCAGCGGATTGGCTTTGGAGGTTTCCACAACCTTGCCGTCCGTCACCACTTCGGTCAGGGTATCTGGCCCAAAACCGGATGCCCGCACCAGCGTGCGCGCGGGAAGGCCGATAAAACTGTAGCGGCCGAACCGCTCGCCCCCCACGACCGATTCCAGCAGGAAGCTGAACTTGCCGCCGTCTCTGGAATGCGCAAGCTTGAGATAAAGGGAAAGAGGTGTTTCGAGGTCGGCAAACGCCTCGACCATCAAGGGAMTGCGGTTGTAGCCCTGGCCGGCCAGGCTTTTAAATTCGAGTTCTGTGATCACGGATGAGTCCTTCGCAAGGAGGCAACGCGCTCAAAGGCGTAGCCACCTGTCATTCAAAATACCCCGAAGCATGGGGCCGGGATGCTCCGGCAGGGCCGGAGCGCATCAAGGGGGTGTCGCAAAAACCGCGGCAGATACACGGGCAAGTGGCAGTGTGCCAGCCCGCGTGCGCCTCAGGCGTGCGAGAAATGACAGGTACGCCAGGGCCAGGCTCCCCGGCCTGCACAACCTGTCTGAATGACGCGATGAATGAACATGAAGGACAAAGTGTAGCAAACAGCGGCCCATCAGGGCCTCCAGGCCAGCGCAGTTGGCAAAGTTACAACAACTGGTAGTAATGCTTATCTCGCAAACCCTCTTGTAAGGGAGGGTAGCCGCACCCAAAATGAACCCATAAAAAAAAGAACGCTCGTTCTATTTTCCCTATTATCTGGAGATAAATTCATGACTTTGACAACGCGATGCATGGCTGGCTTGGCCGGTTTGGTACTGTCGTTCAGCGCCCTGGCCGACCCTATGGAAGTTTCAGGCATCAAGCTCGATGACCCGGTCGAGGTGAGCGGCGCCAAGCTCCACCTGAACGGCGCAGGCGTTCGCTATAAAGCGGTTTTCAAGGTCTATGTCGGCGCGCTCTATCTCGGGAAAAAAGCAGTGACTCCTGAAGAGGTCTACGCGGCCCCAGGTCCCAAACGGGTCAGCATCACGCTGCTGCGCGAAATTGATTCGAACGAGCTCGGCAAGAGCTTCACCAAAGCCTTTGAAGAAAACACGCCAAAAAACGAGATGTCCAAGCTGATTCCCGGGCTGATCAAGATGGGACAGATATTCGCCAGCCAGAAAAAATTGGTGGCCGGGGACAACTTCACCATTGACTGGATCCCCGGCACCGGCACCATCATCACGGTCAAAGGCAAACCGCAAGGCGATCCATTCAAGGAAGCAGAGTTCTTCACCGCACTTCTGCGCATCTGGCTGGGCCCGCAACCGGCCGACTGGAAACTGAAGGACGCGATGCTCGGCAAACCCGCCTGAAGCGGCGCAAGTCACACTCTCTCAACGGGGCGCAAGCCCCGTTGTCATTTCTGGAGCCGCAGCTCCGCCAGCGAGTCAATGAAGCCATCGGCGTCCACAGCGCGAACCGGCTCGCCATGGTTATACCCATACGTCACCAGCAACACCGGACAGCCCGCGGCCCGGGCGGCCCGGGCATCGTTGCTGGAGTCGCCGATCATCAGCGTGCGGGCAGGCGAAGTGCCGAGGCATTCGCAGGTTCTCAGCAAGGGCAGCGGATCTGGCTTTTTGCGCTCGAATGAATCCCCGCCAAAAACCTGGGTAAAAAAGCCGTCGAGGCCTTTGAGCTTGAGCAGTTCGCGGGCAAACGCCAGGGGTTTGTTGGTCAGGCAGGCAAGCCGCAGTCCGTCCTGCTGCAACACATGCAAGCCTTCCAGGACACCCGGATAAACCGCAGAGTGCCGGCCATTGATGCGGGTGTAATGCCGTTGGTAAGCGACGTAGGCCGCATCGTAAAGCGCTATTAAATCGATAGCTGCCAGCGCAATGCCCATCTTCTCCTGGACATATTTCAGCGTGGTCCTGACGAGATGCTCCGAGCCTTTTCCAACCATGCGCTCCACTGCTGCAGCATCAAGCGCAAACGCCGGCAGGTGGCCCGGCAGCATTTCGGCCAGCATCAGGTTGAGGGCAGCCACAAAGTCGCCCAGGGTATCGACCATGGTGCCGTCCAGGTCGATGATGGCAGCGTCAAAACGGTCGTTGTCAAAAATCATTAGGGTTCAATACAAGGCAGTAACGCTCAAAACAGATAGCAGCCCGAACTGATGATACGGATGAGTCATTCCTGGCACAGGAATTCTCCCCAAGACCAGTCACCGCCAGTACCTCATCGGGTTGATCTTAAAGGCAGATAGCCTGTTGTCTTCTGCAGCCGTGAGTCCGGGCCGATCCTGCCATATGGCGGCGGCCGTGGGCCGCGCACAGGCATGCTGGACAGCATGCCGATGATCCAGGGAACTATCAGGAATAAAAAAGCGGCGCACCACTTTCGCGACGCGCCGCTTCGGCTGCTGAACTCAATTCAGCCTGGATTCCTTGGGCAGCCGGGCGGCCAGCCACTCATGGACGTCGGCCCGTACATTGCGGCCGCGCAGCAGGAAGTCTTCCCACAGCGACGGAACGTAAGGCAAGTAGACCAGCGGCATTCCAGCCTGCTCGGGGGTGCGGGCGCCTTTGCGTGCGTTGCACGACCGGCATGCACTGACCAGGTTGGTCCAGCTGTAGGCTCCACCCTTGCTGTCGGGAATGATGTGCTCGGCTTCGAGATCTTTTTCGAGGAAGATCTGAGCGCAGTAGGCGCAGGTGCAGCGGTCCCGGCGCAACAGCTTGGGTTTCGACACGGCCGGCGTGACCTCAAACAGGTTGCGCCGCGGCGAACCGCGCAGGGCAATGATGGGCTGAATGACCATCAGCGATTGCCGGCCACGCGCCACATTCCACCCACCGCGAAGCGTGGCGAGGGGGCTGTCACCCTCCTCCCACGCCACAGTACCGGTGGCATAGTGCAACGCCGCATCTTCAGCCGTGATCCAGGCCTGGGGCGTCCCCTGGATGTCGAGCTGCAGAACGTGATGCATCGTGGCCTCCTGTAAGGTGAAATGAATGAATTTGGTAGCTCTTGAGAGGATCGAACTCCCGACCATCGCCTTGTAAGGGCGCTGCTCTACCTGCTGAGCTAAAGAGCTGAACAACGAAGCGCTGAATGGCGAATGGTGCGGACAGAGAATTTCGAAATCTCGACCTACCGGTTAAAAGCCGGTTGCTCTGCCTCTGAGCTATGCCCGCATTGGAGTGGGGTGCAAGACCGGACTCGAACCGGTGACCCGCGGGGTCACATCCCGCTGCGCTGCCAACTGCGCCACTTGCACCGAAAAAAAAGAAACTGGTAGCCGCAGCCGGCATCGAACCAGCGACCTGTGCCTTATCAAGGCACTGCTCTACCACTGAGCTATGCGGCTATGAAAAAAAATTGGCTCCACGACCTGGGGTCGAACCAGGGACGACGCGATTAACAGTCGCGCGCTCTACCAGCTGAGCTATCGTGGAATAAGGGAGGCGGGAAATCAGGTGGGCTCACCACTCGCCGCATTCGCGGACACGCTGATCCAGGTCACGGTCATCTTGTGCATGCCCTCGCTTCTCCAAGGCATGACGATGCCGCGCGCTGCCGGCGGCGGCGATACCGCGCAGCAGGGCACGAACAATGCGGTTGCGGGGTGTGGTCGTCCGTTTGGCCATCCTCCTGGAGGCCGCTGTGTTTCTGGCTGTCATGGCAAATCTCCTTGAGGTTGGTTGAACGGGGAATGTGGCGCGCCTGGGCCGATTCGAACGGCCGACAAACTGGGGTAGAAGCCCAGCGCTCTTTCCTGGCTGAGCTACAGGCGCTGAAAGCAATGAGATGGAGGCGGTGGTCAGATTCGAACTGACGCGTGCTGACGCAGGCGGATTTGCAATCCGCTCCCTTCGACCACTGGGGTACACCGCCGGAAATCGCTGGCGGGCGCGAGAAGAATCGAACTTCTAACCTTCGGCTTTGGAGGCCGCTACTCTGCCTGGTTGAGCTACACACCCGTAGGAAACGTGAGTCCGGAGCCGCAGGACGGTTTTGATGCCGGCACCTTCGACCTTTCGAAAAATCTAAAAAAATGGTGCCCCAGGCCGGCATCGAACCGGCATGCCCGAAAGCGCTGGCT
>NZ_JBFUCA010000018.1:0-17648 GCF_056405475.1 Polaromonas sp. P1_G4 | reverse complement strand
GGCTTGCACGGCGTCGGCGTGAGCGTGACCAATGCACTGTCCAAGCGGCTGGAAGTCACCTCTTACCGTGAAGGCATGGTCGCCCACCTGGTGTTCTCGGGCGGTGACGTCATTGAAAAGCTGCACCTGCGCAAAAACGGCGATGGAGACCGCAAGACGGGTACCACCGTCCGCGCCTGGCCCGATTCCAAATACTTTGAATCGGCCGCGCTGCCCATGGCCGAGCTCACGCACCTGCTGCGCAGCAAGGCGGTGCTGATGCCCGGCGTCACGGTAACGCTGACCAACGAGAAAACCAAAGATACCCAAACCTGGCTCTACAAGGGCGGCCTGCGCGATTACCTGATGCAGACGCTAACCGGCGACCCGGTGATCCCGATGTTTGAGGGCGAAGGTTTTGCCGACGCTTCGCACGAGAGTTTTGCCGAAGGCGAGGGCGCGCAGTGGTGCGTGGCCTTCACCGAAGAGGGGCAGCCGGTGCGCGAAAGCTACGTCAACCTGATTCCCACCAGCGCCGGCGGCACGCACGAAAGCGGCCTGCGCGACGGCCTCTTCAATGCCGTCAAGAGCTTTGTCGACCTGCATTCGCTGCTGCCCAAGGGGGTCAAGCTCTTGCCGGAAGACGTTTTTGCCCGCGCCAGCTATGTCCTGAGCGCCAAGGTGCTCGATCCACAGTTCCAGGGCCAGATCAAGGAACGCCTCAATTCACGCGACGCGGTACGGCTGGTGTCCAGCTTTGTGCGGCCCACGCTGGAGCTTTGGCTTAACCAGCACGTCGATTACGGCCGCAAACTGGCCGAACTGGCCATCAAGGCCGCCCAAACCCGGCAGAAAGCCGGCCAGAAGGTCGAAAAACGCAAGGGCTCCGGTGTGGCCGTGCTGCCCGGCAAGCTGACCGACTGCGAAAGCCGGGATTTGGCGCACAACGAAGTCTTCCTGGTCGAGGGTGATTCGGCCGGCGGCAGCGCCAAGATGGGCCGCGACAAGGAAAGCCAGGCCATCCTGCCGCTGCGCGGCAAGGTGCTCAATACCTGGGAGGTCGAGCGCGACCGCCTGTTTGCCAACACCGAAATCCACGACATCGCGGTCGCCATCGGGGTCGACCCGCACGGCCCGAACGATACGCCGGACCTCTCTGGCCTGCGCTACGGCAAGGTTTGCATCCTGAGCGACGCCGATGTGGACGGCTCGCATATCCAGGTGCTGCTTTTGACCCTCTTTTTCCGCCACTTCCCCAAATTGATCGAATCAGGTAATGTCTATGTGGCCCGGCCGCCGCTGTACCGGGTGGATGCGCCGGCGCGGGGCAAAAAGCCGGCTTCAAAGGTGTACGCCCTTGATGAAGGCGAACTGACCGCCATATTGGACAAGTTGCGCAAGGATGGCGTGAAGGAAGGCGCCTGGAGCATCAGCCGCTTCAAGGGCCTGGGCGAGATGAGCGCGGAACAATTGTGGGAAACCACACTCAATCCTGACACCCGCCGCCTGTTGCCCGTGCAACTGGGCAACCAGGATTTTCTGCAGACCGAGACGCTCATCACCAAGCTGATGGGCAAAGGCGAGGCCGCAGCGCGCCGCGAACTGATGGAGTTGCACGGTGACGCCGTGGAAATAGATATTTGATGAATTCTTTTTTGAAATTGCCGTCAACCTTGCCGCGCTTTGCACGCCTGTTGCGTGCGCCGGCATTGCCCTTGCTCGTTCTGGGGCTGGCGGCGCTGTTCGCGGGGCCCGCCCGGGCTGACATCTGGGGTTACGTCGATAAAGAAGGCATTGCGCATTTCTCGGCTGTACGGCTCGATGAGCGTTATGAGCTTTTTTTCCGCGGCGCAGAAAGCTTTAGTGCAGGCAACAGCGTTGCCAAAAGCGGCAAGGCGGTTGGCAATGGCGCCAATCAGGCCACCGGCGTGGCCAATGCGCCGCCCAAGCTGCTGGCCTACTTTGATGTGTCGCCCAACTACAAGGCCGTCAAGCACTTGCTGCGCGAGGCTTCTGCCAAGCACGGCATCGACTACGAGCTGCTGCAGGCACTGATCGCCACCGAATCCGGATTCAACGCCCAGGCCGTTTCGCCCAAGGGTGCGGTCGGGCTGATGCAGCTGATCCCGCCGACAGCGGAGCGCTATGGCGTGCGGGCCACCAAGGATTCCACCATCCACAAAAGGCTCACCGATCCCAAGACCAACATCCGGGCCGGCTCCAGCTACCTCAGTGACCTGATTGCCATGTTTCCCGGCCAGCTCGAATTGGCCATCGCTGCGTACAACGCCGGCGAAGGCGCCGTTCAGCGTGCCGGCAACAAGATTCCGAACTATCCTGAAACCAAAAACTACGTCAAGACCGTGATGCAGCTCTATAACCACCTCAAGCCACCCAGCATGGCGTCCGGCGGCCGCGTTCGCATGGAAATGATGGGCGGGGCCACCGGCCGCGGCAAYATGGTGTCACCCACGGTGGTGTCCACCGCCACGCCAGAGGCCTTGCCCGAGCCGTACTGAGGTCACAATGCGCCTTGTGTCCTGCCCGGCAGCCTGATAGACAGCTTTTCTTTTTKTAACCCTGTGGCGGCCGCACCCGCGTGTGCCGGCATGCCTCACGCCACCTTACCCGCCAAGCCAAACTCAAGATGGATCTCTTTACACCGGACGCAGTAGCCCCGATCCCCGAACCCGCAGACCAGGATTCCCTGGCCGCGTACGCGCAGCGGGCTTACCTTGAATATGCCCTCAGTGTCGTCAAGGGCCGCGCCTTGCCCGACGTTTGCGATGGCCAGAAGCCGGTGCAGCGCCGCATCCTCTTCAGCATGTCGCGCATGGGCCTGGGTTTTGGCGGGGCGAATGGCGCGAGCGGTGCCAAGCCTGTCAAGAGCGCGCGCGTTGTCGGCGACGTGCTCGGTAAATACCACCCGCACGGCGACCAGGCGGCGTATGACGCCATGGTGCGCATGGCGCAGGACTTCAGCCAGCGCTATCCGCTGGTCGATGGCCAAGGCAATTTCGGCAGCCGCGACGGCGACGGCGCAGCGGCCATGCGATACACCGAGGCTCGGCTGGCCCGCATCACGACGCTGCTGCTCGATGAGCTTGATGAAGGCACGGTCGACTTCGTACCCAACTACGACGGCTCTTTCGAAGAACCGCGCCAGTTGCCGGCACGGCTGCCGTTCACGCTGCTCAATGGCGCCAGCGGCATTGCCGTGGGCCTGGCCACCGAAATCCCCAGCCACAACCTGCGCGAAGTCGCCGACGCCTGTGTGGCGCTCATCAAGACGCCCAAGCTTGCCGACGAAGAGCTGTATGCGCTGATCGCCGGGCCCGACTACCCGGGTGGCGGGCAAATTATTTCCAGCGGCGCGGAAATCGCGGCGGCCTACAGCACGGGCCGCGGCTCGCTCAAGGTGCGCGCCCGCTGGAAGATCGAAGAACTCGCGCGCGGCCAGTGGCAGCTGGTGGTGCAGGAGCTGCCGCCCGGCGTCAGCACGCAGCGTGTGCTCGAGGAAATCGAAGAGCTCACCAACCCGAAAATCAAGGCCGGCAAAAAAGCCCTGAGCCAGGACCAGGTGCAACTCAAGCAGACCATTCTGGCCGTGCTCGACGTGGTGCGCGACGAATCCAGCAAGGACGCCGCCGTGCGCCTGGTGTTCGAGCCCAAGACCAGCAAGATCAGCCAGTCCGAACTCATCAACACGCTGCTGGCCAACACCAGCCTGGAAAGCTCCTCGCCCATCAACCTGACCATGGTCGGGCTGGACGGCAAGCCGACGCAGAAAAACCTGCGCCAGATGCTGGCGGAATGGATAGAGTTCCGCCAGACCACGGTGCAAAAGCGCTCGCAGCACCGGCTCGACAAAGTGCTGGCCCGCATCCACATCCTCGAAGGCCGCCAGCTGGTGTTGCTCAACATCGACGAGGTGATTGCCATCATCCGCCAGTCGGAAGAGCCCAAGCTGGCGCTGATCGCGCGCTTCCAACTCAGCGAAATCCAGGCCGAGGACATTCTTGAAATCCGCCTGCGCCAACTGGCACGGCTTGAAGCCATCAAGATCGAGCAGGACCTGAAAAACCTGCGCGAAGAGCAAGGCCGGCTTGAGGAAATCCTGGGCAGCCCGGCTGCGCTCAAACGTCTGCTGGTCAAGGAAATTGAGGCTGACGCCAAGCAATTCGCCGATGCGCGCCGCACGCTGATCCAGGCCGAGAAAAAAGCCGTGCTCGAAGTCAAGGTGCTCGACGAGCCGGTGACCGTGGTCATCAGCGACAAGGGCTGGGTGCGCGCACGCAACGGTCACGGACATGACCCGGCAGGCTTCGCCTTCAAGGCGGGCGACGGGCTGTACGGCACCTTCGAGTGCCGCACCATCGACACGCTGCTGGCCTTTGGTTCGCGCGGCCGCATTTATTCGGTGCCGGTGTCATTGCTGCCCGGTGCGCGCGGCGACGGCCAGCCGCTCACCACCCTGATTGATCTGGAGTCGGGCACGCAGCTGGTGCATTATTTTGCGGGCCCGTCCAATGCCGCATTGCTGCTGAGCGCCAGCGGCGGCTACGGCTTCCTCGCCACGGTCGAGAACATGACGTCGCGCCTCAAAGCCGGCAAGGCCTTCATCAGCTGCGCTGAAGGTGAAACCATTTGCAGGCCTTCGCATGCCGCTTTCACCAGCGCAGCGGCGCCCTTGGTGCCGGCCACGCATGTGGCTTGCGCCTCGACCGGCGGCCGCATCCTGACGTTTGAAATCGCGGAACTCAAGATGCAGGCCGCCGGCGGGCGCGGCCTGATGCTGATCGACCTCGAAGCCAAAGACACTTTGGCTGGTGCAGCCGCTTACACGCGCAGTGTGAAGATCGAAGGCATTGGCCGCGGCGGCAAGGCGCGCGAGGAGACGCTGGAAATTCGCAGCCTGAACAATGCCCGTGCGGCGCGCGCGCGCAAGGRCAAGGCGGCCGATCTGGGCTTCAAACCCACCGGCATCAACCGCGTTGAGTAAAACTGACCGAAAGCCAAAACTGGCGGGCGCAAGAAGCTATTGATTTAATAGCAAGATGCTGCGCTCGCCGGTCTGCCAGCTTTCAGCAATCAAGCTGCCAGCAACAGATCAAGCTTCTTCAGGCCGGCCACCGTCTCCAGGCAGGCTTGCGCCACTTCCTTGCCCTTGGTCAGGAAATGTTCCGTGAAGAACTTGCGGTGTTCCTCATGCTCATGAAAATGCTGCGGCGTCAGCACCGCTGAAAACACCGGCACGCCGGTTTCCAGCTGGATGCCCATCAATGCGCTGATCACCGCGTCAGCTACAAACTCATGGCGGTAGATGCCGCCATCGACCACCAGACCGCAGCAGACCACGCCTGCATAACGGCCCGACTGTGCGAGCTTTTTCGCGTGGAGCGGAATTTCGAACGCGCCGGGCACTTCAAACGTGTCGATGGATTCAGYGGCGACGCCTTGCCTGGCCATCTCAGCCAGGAAAGCGCCGCGGCCCTGGTCCACGATGTCTTCGTGCCAGGACGACTGGATAAAGGCGAAACGTGCCTTGGTGGGTGTGCCGCCCGAACGGGAAGCCGAAGGTGGGGAAATATCTGTCTGACTCATGGATGCCTTTTTGCCAGGTGTTACCAGAATCAGGGCGCACGAGCCTGCGGCCAGCACGTGGGAGAACGAACAGCCGCTGCGGAGAACCCGCACCCAGCCATAGGCGCCCACGGCACAGCCGTAAACATCGCGCTCTCTTTCATCCGGACTGTGACCGTCGGCTTCGGAGTTGAACCGAATCTGCTGACCCTGGTTGCCGTATGAAGCACGGCAACCAGGCGCTCGCGGGCTGATGCAGTTTCCTGCAAACACCGCCGGTGGGGAATTTCACCCCGCCCTGAGAACGCTGCCCGGCGAAATGGCCGAGCGTTACGAGTTTAAGCCGGGCCGCTGGATAGCGCTTGTCGCCGGCGCGTCGGCCCCACAGCCATTGCGGATGCTGTGTAGCCGGCTTATTCGACTTCAGCCACCAGGTCAATCTCCACACAGGCGCCCATGGGGACTTGCGCCACGCCGAACGCGCTACGCGCATGCTTGCCAGCGTCGCCGAAGACTTCTGCAAACAACTCGCTGGCGCCGTTGGTCACCAGGTGCTGCTCGGTGTAGTCGCCGGTGGAGTTGACCAGGCTCATGRGCTTGACGATGCGCTTGACCTTGCCCAGGCCGACGGCGKCTTCGAGCGTGCCCATCAGGTCGATGGCGACCGAGCGCGCGGCGGCCTTGCCTTCTTCTGTCGTCATGTTCTTGCCGAGCTGGCCGACGAGGGGCTTGCCGTCCTTCTTGGCGATATGGCCGCTCAGGAACACCAGGTTGCCGGTCTGCACGAAGGGCAGGTAAGCTGCCAGGGGCGTTGCCACGGTGGGCAGGGTGATGTTCAGTGCTTTCAGCTTGTCGTAGGCGCTCATGGTGGTCCTTTTGGTGAAGAAAAATGGTTCCAGCCCAATAGGAACGAGTGCAAGCAGCTATGTTTTTGATAGCGAAGGAGGCTGCGTGACCGGCTGGCAGTGCAGGGAATTGTAGGATGGTGCGCGGGTTCCGGAGGCCTTTGGGGTCATGAAAGGAAATGATGGAACGGCGCCAGGGCCTGCGCGGCTTGTTCCGTGCTCTTTCAACCTTCCACATGCCGGCGTCACTCGGGCTTGATGCCGGCCTTTCGCACCACAGCACCCCAGCGGTCTACTTCGTTGCGCATGAAGGCACGCAGTTCGTCGCGTGTCGAGCCTTTCAGGTCAATGCCCAGGGTGGTAAGGCGCTCGCGTGTGGAAGGGTGCGCCAGCGCCGCCACCGCTTCGCTGCGCAGCCGCTCGACGATCTCGATCGGCGTGGTGGCCGGCGCCACCAATGCCCACCACTGGTTGAACTGCATGCCCTCAATGCCGGCTTCGTGCGCGGTCGGTACGCCGGGCAGGGCGGCGAGGCGCGCATTGCCGGTCACCATCAAGGCAGAGATCCTGTTCGCGCCGAGCAGCGAACTGCCGCTGGCCAGCGTGGCGAAATGCGCGTCCACCTGGCCGGCCGCAACATCGGTGAGCGCGGGCGCAGAGCCGCGATAGGGAATGGCGTTGACCTTGATCCCGGTGGCGCTGGCGAACAGTTCGCTGGAGAGGTGGCTGATGGAGCCATTGCCGCTGTGGGCCAGCGCCAGCGGCACCTTGCTGCTCCGGTAGTTTTTGAGGAAGCCCTTGATGTCGCCATTCTTGTACTGCGCGCCGCCGGCAAACAGCAGCAGCGGCGAGGTGCCGACCATGGACACCGGCGTGAAGTCGCGCAGCAGGTCGTAGGGCATCTTGTTGAACACGGCCGGCGCAATCGCATGCGGCAGCTCGACGATGGCGAAGGTGTAGCCGTCGGGCGCGGCCTTGGCCGCGGCTTCGGTGCCGATGCGCCCGGAAGCGCCGGAGCGGTTGTCGACCACCACGCTTTGCCCCATGGTCTCGCCCATGCGCTGGGCAATCGCGCGGGCGATGGCGTCGGTGCTGCCGCCCGGCGCCCAAGGCACGATGAGGCGGATGGGTTTGTCGGGGTAGGCGGCATGGGCGGTTCCCGCCAGAGTGGCGCAGGCCAGAAGCAGGGTGGTGAGCAGTCGGGTCTTCACGGTGAAATTTCCTTTGCGGGCTGAAGAAAAGGGGGCGTGCGGTCAAGGGATGGGGTTAAAGGTGTCACGGTCGCCTTTGGCCGTGAGCAGCAGCAACGCGTGTTCTGATGCCTGCACTTGGCCAAGTGCGCGCAGGCGGGCCAGCGCATTGAGGCAGGCGCCGGCGCAAAGCTCCACCCACAGGCCTTGCGCTGCAAGCCTGGCGCTGCCCTGGATGGCGCCGGCGTCATCAATGACCACGGCGCCGCCGCCCGACTGCTGCACGGCCAGTTGCTGTTGCAGCGTGACGGTGCTGCCGCCTGTCGAAAACTGCGTCGTCTGGCCGTTGAATTCCGACTGCAGCGGCGCGCCCTCGAGCACACGGGAAAGGCGGGGGAACGGCTCAACGGCCCATAACCTGGGCATGTGCCCAATGAGTCCCGCCCGGTGCAAATCACGCAGTGCGCTGTAAATGCCCCAGAGCAGGTCGCCACGGGCGGTGGGGACCAACACGTGGTCCGGCACGCAGCCGCCAGCGACAAATTCGAGCGCCACGGCGCGGTAGCCTTCCACGCCAAAAGCAGGGCTGCCGACCGCCGGCACGCTGTAGTTGGTGAGGGCAAAGGCCCCGTCCTGCTCGACCCGCCGTCGTACATGGTTCCAGCGCTCAAAGCCGTGGTCGAACTCCATGCGCCGGGCGCCCAGGTGATGGAGGGCCCGCGCGAAGGGCGCCGGCATGTCGCGGTAGGTGGCGATTTCGCAGGGCAGCCCGGCCGCGGCGCAATAGGCTGCTGCCGAAACTGCTGCGTTGCCGCTGGAGGCCAGCACCACGGTCTGCGCGCCTGCGTCCAGCGCCCGGCTGACGGCCTGTGCCGACATGCGGTCTTTGTGCGAGCCAGTGGGGTTCATGCCCTCATGCTTGGCGCTGAGCTGGCACAGGCCAAGCTCGCGCGCCAGGCGCGGCAGGTCCAGGCAAGGCGTGTTGCCTTCACCCAGGGAAACGCCGCGGGTGTAGGGCAGCCAGTCGCCCCACTTATAACCTGTGCTGGCTGTTTTCAGTGTTTGGGGCAACCCGGTGTAAACGGCTTCCAGGCTGGCGGGCGTGCCCTGTGCCGCGCAGTGCGGACAGCCGGCGGGTAAATCTTGCAGCGGGTATTCACGGGCGCAGAGGATGCACCGCAGCCTCATCAGTCGGGGGTTGCGGCTGATGGCGTTCCATGCCGCAGGGTTTGGAAGGGATTCGGGGAAAACAGGATTCATGGGCAGATGGTACGAAGACGATGGCCTCTCATGCATCGCTTGTTTGCGATTTAAAATAAGTAAAACTTATAGGAAACCGCCATGGCCGAAGCCAGTGCACGTCAGATTGAAGTGTTCCGCATGGTCATGCGGCTGGGCACCGCCAACCGCGCGGCGGCGGCGCTGCACGTGAGCCAGCCGGCCGTCACGCAGCTGCTGCAGCAGCTCGAAGCGCGCGCCGGGCTCAAGCTGTTTGACCGGCCCAAAGGCAAGCTGACGCCCACGCCGGAGGCGCACGCGCTGATGGAAGAGGTCGAGCGGGTCTACGAAGGCCTCGAGGCCGTGCAGCGAAAAATCGTGGCCCTGCAGTCGCATGAGGACACCGTGCTGCGCATCGGTTCACTGCATGCCATGGCTGCCAGCGTGATGCCCTGGGCGCTTGCCGAGTTTCAGCGAAGCTACCCGCGCACGCGTTGCCTGCTGCTGGTCGACAGCTCGAAGGTGCTGCGTGAGGCCTTGTTCCAGGGGGCGGTGGACCTGGCTTTCCTGGGCGACGAGGCGGACACCAGCGGCCTGGTGTCCTCGCTTTTTTACCAGGTGCCCGCGGTGTGCGTCATGCCCGCGGCCCACCCGCTCGCTCGCAAGCAGGTCCTGCAGCCCAGGGATCTCGCAGAAGTGCCGCTGGTCGGCCTGTCTGCCTCGGATACGGCCCAGCGCCGGCTGGAAGCCGCGTTCGCACAGGCGGGTGTGCAGCCGCGCTTTGTGATTGAAACGCCTTACAGCGCAACGCAGTGTTCGCTGGTGCTGGCCGGGGCCGGGCTGGCAGTTACCAATCCGCTGGTGGCGCGTGAACATGTGGCGCTGGGCCTGCGCAGCGTTCCGCTGGCGGCTGATGTGTCGTTCCGGGCCTTGCTGGCTTTCAAACCGCGCCAGGCCCAGTCGGGCGCCGCGCAGGAATTTGTGAGCCTGTGCCGGCGCTGCCTGGCACGCAGCCTGCCTGAGGGCTCGTTGCTGGAAGAGCTGCCAGCGCCGCCGAAGCCGCTCAGTCCCCGGCGCTTGCCACCGGCTCCACCGTAACGGCCACGTCGAGGATGTGCTGCGCACCGCCGCGGATCACACCGCGCATGGGCGATACATCGAGGAAGTCGCGGCCGATGGCCAGTGTGACGTAATCTTCACCCGGCGCGCGGTTGTTGGTGGGGTCGAAGTCGAGCCAGGCGCCCAGGCCGGGGCAGTACACCGAAGCCCAGGCATGCGAGGCGTCGCTGCCCACCAGCCGTGGCTGGCCGGGCGGTGGCGTGGTGAGAAGGTAGCCGCTGACATAACGCGCCGGCAGGCCCATGGCGCGGCAGCAGGCCACCATGATGTGCGCGAAATCCTGGCACACGCCTTTGCCCAGCTTGAGCGCTTCGAGCGCCGGCGTGTTGACTTCGGTGCTTTCGCTCTCGTAGGTCATGGTGCTGTGAATGCGTTCCATCAGGTCGCGCGCTGCCTCGGGCAGTGGCCTGCCCGGCAGGAAGCTGGGGCGGGAAAATTCAATGAAGGCATCGTCGCGCGGCACATAGGGCGAGGCGAAGAGGAATTCGGAGGCGCTGTCGTAGGCCGCGCCGGCGCGGTAACGGAACTGTTCGCGCACCTGCTCCCAGGCGGGCGATGCAGGCTTGCCGGCGGACAGGGTCGCTTCTGATTGCAGCGGGTTGAGGGCCGACGTGGAGACGATGCTGTCAGCCACCACCGTCAGGCTCTCATGCGCCGCCTGCAGGGAAAAGTAGGTGCGCGTATTGCCGTAGACATCTTCGGTTTCGCGCAACTGGACCGGTTCGGGGTTCACCCGCAACGCATAGTCCAGCAGGGTCTGGCCGTTTCGGCTGGCGGGCTTGAGGTGCACCACATGGTGCGCGTTTTCCACCACCGGAGCATAGCGGTAACGGGTTTCGTGAACGACGTGAAGCAGCACGGAAAAACTCCTAGGGCCTCAGGCGCCCAGGCTCTGGCTGGCAGAAGCCGCGTGGCTGAAGTAGCGGCGGCTCAAGGTGTCTGACAGTTCCAGCGCGGCATCGCAGCACTGCTCGAGCAACTGCACCAGCCGCCCATCATGTTGCCCGCCGTTTTCATCTTCGCCATCGCCGGTGCTGGCCTGGGCGTCCTGGCACAAATCAGCCAGGGCCCAGCTGCCGGGGTCGGGCAGTTCCATCGCCAGGTCGGGCATGTCGCCCGGCGCGCTGCCCGCCAGCTTGGCGAGGCGCCCGCGCAGGGTCTGCACCACCCAGCCGAGGGAGCGCGGGTTGTCGCGGTCCAGCACCAGCAGATCGAGCAGGGCCGGGATGTCGCGGCGCTGCTGGTACTGCGCGTGGAAGGTGATGGTGCTGTCGAACAGCGCCACCATGGCGTTGAAGCCGCCTTCTTCAAAAATCGATCCGGTTTCAAAGCCGCGAATCAGCGCGCCGGCCAGGGTGTTGAGCCGTTCAATCAACCGGCCCACGCTCAGGAGGCGCCAGCCGTCGTCGCGGGTCATGCGGTCGGTTTGCGCACCCGTCATGGCCGAGAGGAAGCCGCTGGCCGACTCCAGCGCCCGCAGCGCCTCGACGGAAGAATATTCGAGCAGGTATTGGCTGGATTGGCTCTGGCTTTGCCCGCCCTGGCTTTGGGTCTGGCCCACCGCGCTGAACGATGAGCAGCGCTGGAAGAAGTCGGTCTCGGTGCGCACGATCATGTGCCATTGTTCCTGCGACAGGCGTTCGCGCACGGCAGATGCGGCGCTCTTGAGCGCCCGCAGGTTAAAGCCTACGCTGGCGGCCTGTTCGGTGTCGGCCAGGTTGGCGATCAGGGCGCGTTCGAAGACGCGGCGCGCATGCGTGGCCGGCGGCACGGTGTCCAGCACCAGCGCGTTGCCGACGGCCATGCTGGTCAGCCAGGCCAGCAAGGGCTGCGAGGTCTGGTCTTCGCCGCCCAGGCATTGCAGCGTGATTTGCGCCAGCCGCGTGGAGTTTTCGGCACGCTCGGTGTAGCGGCCCAGCCAGAAAAGGTTTTCGGCCGCGCGGCTGGTCACGGGCGGGCGGTGGCGCAGCGGCGCTGCGGCCCAGACAGGCGCCGGCTGCTCGGTGCGCGATGCGGTGGTGTGTTCGRCCATCGCCTTGGCTGCCGAGGGGTCGCCCAGCACCCACACGTCGGCACTGCTGCCGCCGTGCTGCATCGACGACATGTTTTCGTTCTTGCCCGCCAGCCGTGCCAGCCCGCCCGGCAGCACCTGCCAGGAGCCGTTGCCATCGGCCACCGCAAACACGCGCAGCATGGCCGAGCGCGGGGAAATCCGCTCACCCTGCCAGGTCGGCGTTTGCGGCAGAGGCAGGTAAGCCTGCACGGTGAAGTCTTCGCCCCGGCGAACAATGCGGCCAGCCCATTCGTCCAGTGCACGGCGCGACAGGGTATGGCCGATGACGGATTCCATGCCGGTGCCCGGATAGGTCGGTTTGATCACGCAGGTCTTGAGCTGGCTCAGCACGTCCTGCATCACTGCCTGCTCGCCGCACCACCAGGTGGCCAGCGAGGGCAGGGCCAGCGTTTCACCAAGCAGGTGCTCGGAGAGCGCGGGAAGAAAGCCGAGCAGCGCACTTGATTCGAGGAAGGCCGAGCCCGGCGTGTTGACCACCAACACATTGCCCGCGCGTATCACCTGCAGCAGGCCGGGCACACCCAGTGTGGAGTCCGAGCGCAGTTCCAGCGGATCGAGGAATTGGTCGTCCAGGCGCTTGAGCAGTCCGTGCACCCGCTCCAGGCCGCGCAGGGTTTTCAGGTAAAGCTTGTCATCGCGCACCAGCAGGTCGCTGCCCTCGACCAGTGTCAGGCCCAGGAAGCGCGCCAGGTAGGCGTGCTCGAAATAGGTTTCGTTGTAAGGCCCCGGCGTCAGCAGCACCACGCGGCTTTCCTCGTTGCTGTCCGTCGGGCTCATGGCCTTGAGGCCATCCACCAGCGCCTTGTACGACGCGGCCAGCCGCTCGACCTTCATTTCGCGGAAGGCTTCGGGAAACAGCAGTGAAATCGTCAGGCGGTTTTCCAGCAGGTAGCCCAGGCCCGAAGGAGCCTGCGTGCGCTGCGACACCACCGACCAGCGGCCGTCGGGGCCGTGCGCGATGTCGAAGGCGGCAATGTGCAGATAGGTGCCGCCGGCCGGCTGCACGCCCTGCATGCCGCGCAGGTAACCCGGGTGGGCATGCACCAGCGCGCTGGGCAGCAGGCCTTTGGAGAGCAGCTCCTGCGGGCCGTAGATGTCGGCCATCACGCGGTCCAGCAGGCGGGCGCGCTGCTGGATGCCGGCCTCGATCTGCGCCCAGTCGGCGGGCGAGACCATCATGGGGAACAGGTCCAGCGACCAGGGCCGCTGCGGGCCGTTGGCGTCGGCGTAGACGTTGTAGGTCACGCCGTTGTCGCGGATCTGGCGGCGCAGGTTGGCGGTGCGGTGGTTCAGGTCGTAAAAGCCGTCGCTGCCGAGGAAGTTGAAAAAGCGTGTCCAGTCGGGCGACAGGGTGTCGTCCGTCCCGGCCGCCGGGGCTTCGGGCCGGGCCGGGGCTGTTTCAGGGGGGCTGCCCGCGGCCCGCAGCGCGGGCTGTGCCGGCGCGGCCGCTTCAGCGGGCGCGGGGCCTTCGGACACACGGCCCCGCAACTCATCGAAATGCCCCGCCGCCGCATGAGGCGCCAGCGCGGCAGCCAGTGCGCAGGGGGATTCAAGCGACTGGGCGGCAAAAAGTGACTGGGTGTTATTTTCCACGTGGGTGCAAGTATGCCTGTGGCCCATCCCCTGCAAGGCTCAAGGCGGGTTCAATGCGCGGCCAAAATGGCTATTTATGCCGCTTGCGCATGCAAATGTTGCAGCCATAAGACAGCCGGGGAGGCGCTTCGCCCGAGGGCCCTCAAGCTCCCGGGCGGCTGTCGCCAGCACGGATTCAACRCAAATCGAGCGTGAACGGGAACTCCCGGCTCGGCTGCGCCGGCGCGACGCGCATCTTGCCGGGTGTATGGCCCATGCGGAAAAAGCGTGTGAGGCGGCGGCTTTCAGCCTCGTACGAATTGACCGGCAGCGTGTCGTAGCTGCGCCCGCCCGGGTGCGCCACATGGTACTGGCAGCCGCCCAGCGAGCGTTCCATCCAGGTGTCGACGATGTCAAACGTGAGCGGTGCATGCACGCCGATCGACGGGTGCAGGGCCGATGGCGGGTTCCAGGCCTTGTAGCGCACACCGGCCACATATTCGCCGACGCGGCCGGTGCTTTGCAGCGGCAATGCACGGCCGTTGACGGTGACGACATAGCGGTTGTCGTTCAGGCCCGTCACATGCACTTCGACGCGCTCGAGCGATGAATCCACGTAACGCACCGTGCCACCGGCCGAGCCTTCCTCGCCCATCACATGCCAGGGCTCCAGCGCGCTGCGCAGCGTCAGCTCAATGCTGTTGGCCTTGACCTGTCCGATCAACGGGAAGCGGAACTCGAAGTGAGGTTCGAACCAGGCCATGTCGAAGCCGTAGCCGGCTTCGCGCAACTCGGTTAGCACGTCTTCAAAATCCATGCGGATAAAGCCCGGCAGCAGGAAGCGGTCGTGCAGTTCGGTGCCCCAGCGCGTGACACGGCCGTGGTAGGGCTTGTTCCAGAAGCGCGATACCAGCGCGCGCAGCAGCAATTGCTGGGCAATGCTCATGCGCGCATGCGGCGGCATTTCAAACGCGCGCAGCTCCAGCAGGCCCAGGCGCCCGGTGGCGGAGTCGGGCGAATACATCTTGTCGATGCAGAACTCGCTACGGTGCGTGTTGCCGGTGACGTCGACCAGGATGTTGCGCAGTGTGCGGTCAACCAGCCAGGGCGGCATGTCGGCACCGTATTTTTTGCGGTTGTTCTCGATCTCGCGCAGGGCGATTTCCAGTTCGTACAGCTGGTCGTTGCGGGCCTCGTCCACACGCGGCGCCTGGCTGGTCGGGCCGATGAACATGCCCGAGAACAGATAGCTCAGCGACGGGTGGTTGTGCCAGTAGGCGATCAGGCTGCCCAGCACCTCGGGCTTGCGCAGGAAGGGGCTGTCGGCCGGCGTGGCGCCACCCAGCACAAAGTGGTTGCCGCCGCCGGTGCCGGTGTGGCGGCCGTCGGTCATGAATTTCTCGGCCGACAGGCGCGTTTCATGCGCAATCTTGTAGAGGAACTCGGTGTGTTCCACCAGCTCGCCCCAGTTGTAGGCCGGGTGGATGTTGACTTCAATGACGCCCGGGTCAGGCGTGACCTGCAGCATCTTCAGGCGCGGGTCGCGCGGTGGCGGGTAGCCTTCGAGCACGATGCTCACGCCCAGCGATTGCGACGTTGCTTCCACCGCGGCCAACAGGTCGAGGTAGTCTTCGAGCCTTTCCATGGGCGGCATGAAGACGTAGATCGCACCCACTTCGCCGCGGCCGGATTTGTTGGCCTTGCTGTCCGGGTCGGCCTTCGGTTTGTCTTTCGGGCCATTGGCGCGGGATGGGTCTCGTACTTCCACGCAGAGCGCGGTGCGCGTGAGCCAGGCGGCCGATTCAAAGGGCTTGGGCGCGCGATCGTCGGCAGGCGTTGTTGCCTCAGCGGCCGGCTTGCCATTCAACCCGTCCGTACCGTTCGTTCCGTTGTTTCCCAGCGGACGGAACTGCAGAATGCGGCTGGCTTGCGACAGCGCGGTGTTGCCCGTCATATAGCGCGCCATGTACTGCGCGAGCGAACTGGCGCTGCCGCCCGCGGATGCGGCCGCCGGTGTGGCGCCGCGGGCTGCGCTGAAGCTGCCGTTGTAGCGCGCCGCCAGTGCGGAAGCCGCCGGCAGGTCCTGTCGTGGGGCAAACGGATCGGACTCGATCATGTAAGGGTAGTCGGTCTTGGACACCCAGGGCACCGAATCCAGCGGCAGGCGATAGCCCATGGGCGAGTCGCCCGGCATCAGGTACATGCGTTCTTCGCGGAAGAACCAGGGACCGGTGGTCCATTTGGGCCCACTCAGCGCGGGCGAGGCGCCTGCGTTTCGTTGCTTGAGTTGCTCCTTGGTTTGCAGCGGCAGCACATAGCCCACCACCGAATCCAGGCCCTGCATGAAGACGCGGCGCAGGCGTTCGCGTTCCATGGCGTCGTCCAGCTTCGAATCAAACGGGTCGACGTTGACCGGCAGCCGGCGTTCGCGCCAGAGGTAGTACCAGGTATCTTCATAGCCTGGCGTGATGTAGGTGGTGGCCAGGCCCAGCTTGCCCGCCAGTGTCTGCACAAAACGCTGCGCGTCGGCGCTGGTGTAGTTGCAGGGCTGGCGTTCGTCGGCAAACAGGTCCGGGTTTTGCCAGATCGGCTGGCCGTCCTTGCGCCAGAAGATGCTCAGCGCCCAGCGCGGCAGTTGCTCGCCGGGGTACCACTTGCCCTGGCCGAAATGCAGGAAACCGCCTTCGCCATATTCGGCGCGCAATTTCTGCACGAGCTCGGTCGCGTAGCCGCGCTTGGTCGGGCCCAGCGCGTCGATGTTCCATTCGGCCGCGTCGCGGTCGGTGGTGGCCACAAAGGTCGGCTCGCCGCCCATGGTCAGGCGCACGTCGCCGGCCGCCAGGTCTTGATCGACCTTTTCGCCGAGCGCCAGCACCGCTTGCCATTGCTCCTCGGTGTAGGGCTTGGTCACGCGTGGTGACTCGTAAATGCGCTGCACCGCCATGTGGTGCTCGAACTCGACTTCGGATTTGTCGACGCCGCCTTCGACCGGCGCTGCGCTCGACGGCTCGGGCGTGCACGCCAGCGGAATGTGGCCTTCGCCGGCCATCAGTCCCGAGGTCGGGTCCAGGCCGACCCAGCCGGCACCGGGCAAAAACACCTCGCACCAGGCGTGCAGGTCGGTGAAATCAGCTTCCGCACCGCTGGGGCCGTCGATGGATTTGACGTCAGCTTTCAGCTGGATCAAATAGCCCGAGACAAAGCGCGCGGCCAGGCCCATGTGCCGCAGCAGCTGCACCAGCAGCCAGCCGGTGTCGCGGCAGGAGCCGCAGGCCAGGCGCAGGGTTTCTTCAGGCGTCTGCACGCCGGGCTCCATGCGGATGGAGTATTTGATGTCCGACTGCAGGCCCTGGTTCAGGCCCACCAGGAAGTCTATGGTGCGTTTGGGCGTGCGGTCGATTTTTTCGAGGTAGCGCTTGAGCAGCGGTGTGGCCGGCTGGGTGGCCAGGTAGGGCGCCAGTTCGCGGGCCTGCAGCGCGTTGTAGGTAAACGGGAATTCCTCGGCAGCGGGTTCCAGGAAGAAGTCAAACGGGTTGAACACCGCCATTTCCACCACCAGGTCCACCGTGACCTTGAACTCGCGCGTCGGCTCGGGAAACACCAGCCGGGCCTGGTAATTGGCAAACGKGTCCTGCTGCCAGTTGATGAAGTGGCCGGCGGGCTCAACCCTGAGGGAATACGACAGTACCTGTGTGCGGCTGTGCGGCGCAGGCCGCAGGCGGACGACCTGGGGGCCGAGTTTGACCAGGCGGTCGTATTTGTAATGCGTGATGTGGCTCAGGGCGACGTGGATGGACAAGGCAACCTCGCTTTTAAAGGACCGGGCGTGCAATCACGCCCTCAGGAAAATACGTTCAACAGACCGCCACATCTTGCGGTCTCAGGAACACCGTGTAAACAGCTTACCCGGATTTGGTGGCATTTCTGAAAGCAAGAGCTGCGCCACGTGGTCTCTTGAGTGTGAACCGGCTGTTTGGCGCTGTTTGTTGTTTACCTGCCGCGCTTTCCCGTTAAGCTCAAAGCGGTCAGTGCATAAAAACAGTTCAAAGGGGAGGCGGGGTTTGAATC
>NZ_JBFUCA010000017.1:0-17757 GCF_056405475.1 Polaromonas sp. P1_G4 | reverse complement strand
GGTTAAAAAGACTCTTTGGCCACTATGAGGCTTACCACGCACATGGCAGGCCCTTGCTCAAATACATTGGCATCGTAGGCGCCCTGACCTATGTGGTGTTTTACCTGATACGGTTCACGAAACCCAATCCTCGTCCCTACGATGACCTGGGAATGCGGGTGCTGGTCGTAATTCTCTTTACCGCGCTGGCGATGAAAAATCGCTGGCCCCAGAAGCTGAAGAAATACTACTTCGCCTATTCCTACTGGGCATTGATTTATTGCCTGCCGTTTTTCAACGTATTTCTATCGCTGAAGCGGCACGGAGGTATCCCCGCGATCTCCAACTGTTTTATCGCACTCAGTTTTCTGGTCATGATCGCCGACTGGCGCAACACGATTGCCATGTTGGTAATCGGTTGCGGCAGCGCGGCGTTGCTGTACGTCGCCATCACGCCCAACCCCTCAATCCCCATGGACATGGTGGCCCAGCTTCCGGCCTACCTGCTGATTCTTATCGGCGGCGCCGCATTCAAGCTTTCGGAAAAGCAGATAGATGCCGAGAAATTGCGCATTGCAAACTCCCTTGCCGGCTCGATCGCCCATGAAATGCGCAACCCGCTCGCACAGGCCAAGATGAGCCTGGAGAGTATCGGGGAAATGCTGCCCGCGAACGGTATCGCGGTCCCCGCCGAACACACTTCCCGCATGCGCCAGTTTGTCAACATGGGGGAGATCGCTGTACACAGGGGTAACCAGGTGATTGACCTGATCCTGGGATCCTTCAAGTCCAGCGCGGTGGACCGAAGCAAATTTGAGTATTTATCCGCCGCAAAAATAACTCAGAAGGCGGTGGACGAATACAGTTTTCCCGATCGGCACCTGCGCAGTGATGGTGGCAACTTACGTGACAGTGTCACAGTGCGTGTCGTGAAGGACTTCACCTTTTACGGGGACGAAACCCCTTATGTTTTTGTGCTCTTCAACCTGATCAAGAACGCGCTCTATTACCTCGACCAAAAGTCCGGCGCAACAATCGTACTGACGATAGACGATCACAAGGTAACCGTCAGAGACACGGGCCCGGGCATCGACAAGGAGGTGCTGGCACACCTGTTTGAATCCTTCATGACCTCAGGAAAGGCCGAGGGGACAGGCCTTGGGCTGTCGTATTGCAAACGCACCATGCAAAGCTTTGGTGGTGACATTCATTGCGATTCCGCGGTCGGTGAATTTACACAGTTCACGCTGACCTTCCCCCCAATACCGCAAACCGGGATGGGCAAGGCCGCCGCAGCGCCGGAAGCGCCTCGGCAGGCAGCCAGCCCGGCCATCCCCGGCAATGTGCTGGAAGGCAGAACCGTCATATTGGCCGAAGACGACGAACTTAACCGCATCATGGTGGGCGAGCGCTTGAAAAGCTGGGGCTTGACAGTGCTGGAGGCCGAAGGGGGGCGCCAGGTTCTGGCCCACCTGGACAGCACACCAAGCGTCGATTTGATCTTGATGGATATGAACATGCCCGGTTTGAACGGCGTGCAAACGACCCAGGCGATTCGCTCGCGGGATTGGGAGCATCAGGGTATTTTTATCCTCGCACTTTCCGGGAACTCCGATGAGCTTGATGTCAGGACAGCCTTGAACGCCGGCATGAATGGCTACATCCTGAAAAATGGCGACATGAAGTTGCTGCAAGGAAAAATGCTGGAGGCTTTGGCGGCAACAAGGTAGTCCCGGGGAAATCCCACCGCRCGAAGCCCCTCATCGGTCATTGCGCGGCATGCATCGCCATCAGCTTTGCATCCCTACGCATGCGGCCTGCACAGGGAGCGAAGATTGGCGACAATGGGCAGTCCGCCACTCCCCACCTTCATCACCATGCGACTCCTACACACCATGCTGCGCGTTGGCAGTCTCCAGCGCTCCATCGACTTCTACACGCAGGTTCTTGGCATGAAGCTGCTGCGCACCTCGGAAAATCCCGAGTACAAATACAGCCTGGCCTTTGTGGGCTATGAAGGCAACCCGGCGCAGGCCGAAATCGAGCTGACCTACAACTGGGGCACCGAAAGCTACGACATGGGCACGGCTTTTGGCCACATCGCGCTGGGCGTACCTGACGCCTATGCAGCTTGCGACAAGATCAAGGCCGCTGGCGGCAACGTCACGCGTGAGGCCGGCCCGGTCAAGGGCGGGACCACGGTGATTGCCTTTGTGACGGACCCGGACGGCTACAAGATTGAGCTGATCCAGCGCGATGAAAGCGCTTCGGGCGCTGGCCTGCGTTAGTTCATTGCACTTCGCTGCTATTCTTTTAATAGCGGCTTGCGCTCATCCAGCAAGGCTGGGAGCGCTATTTTCCTCATAAATAGCGGGCAGGCTGCCAGGCTCGGGCAGCATTGCGTGCCAGCTGGCAGGCCTGAAAAGCCAGTGCAGTGACGTGTGACCAGTTGCCGCGAGCCAGCGTGTCCGCAGGGGTCAACCAGGACCCGCCTACACACACCACATTGGGCAGCGCCAGAAACTCAGGCGCATTGGCCACCGTGACGCCGCCCGTCGGGCAAAACCGCAYGTCGCCGAATGGTCCGTTCCAGGCCTTCAACATGGCCGGGCCACCCGCCTGCATGGCCGGGAAAAATTTGAGTTCCGTCAGGCCGTCCTCCTGCGCCATCATGATCTCGCTTCCGGTAGCCACCCCTGGCAGCAGCGGCAGGCCGGAATCCTTACAGGCCTGTCCCATCGCATGGGTGTAACCGGGGCTCACCGCAAAGCGTGCACCGGCCATGGCGCAGGCTTGGGCATCGGCGGCACTGCGCACAGTGCCCGCACCCACCACGGCTTCCGGCACATCGCGTGCAATGGCCTCAATGCAGGCCAGCGCTTGCGGCGTGCGCAAGGTGACTTCGAGCATGCGAATGCCACCGGCCACCAGCGCACGTGCCAGCGGCACCGCCTGGCTCACGTCGGTCAGCACAATCACGGGTATCACGGGGGCGTCCTGCATGATCTGCAGGGGGGTCAGTTTTCCGCTGACGTTCAGGTTCACATCCACGATAAAGCTCCTTCTTCAGCCGTCAGCGCGTGACGGCGCATACCGGCAAACAGCTCCCGTCCCATGCCGATGCCGTTGGCCGCGCGCAAATCGGCAGGCATGGTGTCGACCGGCCTCGCGGTCCATTCTGCATCGTTCACCAGCACCTTCAATTCGCCAGTGATGGCATCCACACGAATTACATCACCGTCGCGCACCTTGGCCAGCGGGCCGCCGGCAGCGGCTTCGGGCGACACATGAATGGCGGCCGGCACCTTGCCCGAAGCGCCGCTCATGCGGCCGTCAGTGACCAGCGCGACCTTGAATCCCTTGCCCTGCAACACGGCCAGCGGCGGCGTCAGTTTGTGCAGCTCGGGCATGCCGTTGGCTTGCGGGCCTTGCCAGCGCACCACACACACCACGTCGCGGTTCAACTCGCCAGCGCTGAAGGCGATGTGCAAGGCTTCCTGCGAATCAAACACCCGGGCCGATGCCTCGATGACATGGCGGTCGTCAGGCACGGCGGAGACCTTGATCACGCTACGGCCCAGGTTGCCCTGCAGCAGCTTGAGACCCCCGGTGGCGCTGAAAGGTTTGGCAGGCGTGCGCACGATGGCCTCGTCTTTGGAAGCGCCCGCGTCGTGCCAGACAAGCGCCGCGCCGGCCAGCGCCGGCTCGCGTGTGTATTCGCGGATGCCGCCTTCACGCACCGTGAGCACGTCTTCATGCATGAAGCCCGCATCCAGCAACTCGCGAATGATGAAGCCGGGGCCGCCTGCGGCCTGGAACTGGTTCACGTCGGCGCTGCCGTTGGGGTAGACATGGGCCAGCGTCGGCACCACGTCAGAGAGGTCCGAAAAATCATTCCAGTCGATCACGATGCCGGCCGAATGCGCAACGGCTACCCAATGGATCAGGTGATTGGTGGAGCCCCCGGTGGCGAGCAGGGCCACCATGGCATTGACAATGGCTTTTTCATCGACGATCTGGCCGATGGGCGCAAAGCGCTTCGCCTTGACGATGCCAAGCACGGTGCGTGCCGCCTCGCGCGTGAGCTCCTCACGCAGTGCGTTGCCGGGGTTCACAAACGCGGTGCCCGGCACGTGCAGGCCCATGGCTTCAAGCAGCAGCTGGTTGCTGTTGGCGGTGCCGTAGAAGGTGCAGGTGCCGGGGCTGTGATAGGACTTGAATTCGGAATCAAGCAGGGCGTCACGGCCGACCAGGCCTTGCGCGGCCTGCTCACGCACATGGGCTTTTTCCTTGTTGGGAATGCCCGATGTCATGGGCCCGGCCGGCACAAACACCGTGGGCAGGTGGCCGAACTGCAGCGCGCCTATTAGCAAGCCCGGCACGATCTTGTCGCAGACGCCCAGCATCAGCGCCGCGTCGAACATGTCGTGCGACAGCGCCACGGCGGTCGCCATGGCGATCACATCGCGGCTGAAGAGGCTGAGCTCCATGCCGCTGGTGCCTTGCGTCACGCCGTCGCACATGGCGGGCACGCCGCCAGCCACCTGCGCCGTGGCGCCCAGCTTGCGGGCCTCGTCCTTGATGAAAGCCGGGTAGGCCTGAAGCGGGGTGTGCGCCGACAACATGTCGTTGTAGGCGGTGACGATGCCGATGTTGGGCTTACGCTCGGTCACCACCTTGAAGCGGTCGTCCAACGGCATGCCAGCAAAAGCATGCGCCACATTGGCGCAACCCATGCGGTCCAGGCCGGGTTCGCGGCTGGCGGCAGCGCGCAGGTGTGCAAGGTAGGCGCTGCGCGTGGGAAGGCTGCGCTCTGCGATGCGGGCGGTGATTTTTAAAACTGCGGGGTGAAGGGCCATGTTGTAACTCCGGTCATGGTCAAGTCACTGGGTATGTAACTTTATTACTGACTCTATGGTAACGGGTTACCGGCCTGTTTACCGCCGCATGGTTACCAGGTGGTTACGAAACGCAGCGGCAAAAGCTGTTCTGCAAAGTTCTGAAACAACCCGCGGGTGCGGCTTTACTGCAGGGTAATTTCCACACGCCGCGCTTCGGCGTCGCTGCCGCCGCCTACAAGCTGCTCGGGTTTTTTCAGCACAATCTGGCGATCGGAAACACCGGCCTGCTTCAGTGCCTCGCGCACGGCAAGGGCGCGATGCCGGGCAAGCGCTGCATTTTTCTGGGCGTCCCCTGTGGCATCGTGAAAACCGGTGATCACCAGCGTGCGGCCAGCCTTGGCGGCCTTGACCACTTCGCCCAGGGCAGTACCCGCACCGTCCGCAAGGTCTGCATCGCCCGAGGCAAAATAAAACCGCACCGCGCCTTGCTCCACCTTCACGCTGGCGGCGTCGGCTGCAGCCTGCGAAGCCCGGCCGGCAATGTTCGCGGTATGGTCCACGGTGCTGGCTGGCAGGGCAGGCGTCGGCGCCACCTCTGGCACGGGGGGCACGGGCAGGGATATTTGGGCAGGCACAACAGCGGCGGAAGGCGACCGGCCGAGCCGATGCACGCAGAGCCCCACCACCAGCGCGATCACGAAGGCCACGAGGCCGAGAACGACCGCCAACACCAAGCCTTGCTGGCCTTCATCGTCCTGAGAAAACATTGCCCACTCCCGTCACTAAATCCGTCACAAAAACTCAGCGCATTGTAAAGTGCGGCTGTGGAAAATTCAGCCAAACAAGCCGCCAGCCCAGGCATCAGCGTTTCCCGCAACCCGGACCACATGCTTGAGACCGTCATCCGCGAATGGGGCGGTAAAAGCGATCTCTGGATCTTCGCCTATGCCTCGCTCATCTGGCGTCCGGAGTTTGAACATGCCGAGGAACGTTTTGCGACCATCCACGGCTACCACCGCGCCCTGAAGATGTGGAGCCGCCTGAACCGCGGCACGCCGGAATGCCCGGGCCTGGTGTTTGGCCTCCTGCACGGCGGCAGCTGCAAGGGGATGGTGTTTCGGATACCGCAGGCGCAGGTTGCCGGCGCCCTGCCCGCGCTGTGGGAACGCGAAATGCCCAACGGCGTGTACGACCCCAAGTGGCTGCGTTGCCAAACTGCAGGGGGCAATGTGCGGGCGCTGGCCTTCACCTTGTCCAAGCGCAGCCCCAACCATACGGGCGTGCTCAGCGAAGACGTTTACCGGCAGATCTTTTCGGACTCGTGCGGGCGCTACGGCACCACGCGCGAATATGCGCAACTCACCTACGACAAACTTAAAACCCTGGGAATTCACGACCACGCACTGGGCAAGCTGCTGGAGCTGGCCAAATAGGCCCAGACAGCGGAGGCCCCGGCCTTGTCAGCAGGGGCAAGGCGCCCTACAGTCAGCCACTGAATCAACCATCAGGAGACCTGCATCATGAAATACCACCTGGCACCGCTTGCCACCGCCCTTGCCGCCGCCTTTGTACTGGCCGCTTGCGCCTCATCCATGAGTGGCCCGCGCGCCGTGGCCCAATTGCAAAGCACCACCGGCAACACCGCCAGCGGCACCGTCAGCTTCGTGCAGAGCGGGGACAAGGTACTGGTTTCGGGCGAGATACGCGGCCTCAAGCCCAATGCCGAGCACGGTTTTCATGTGCATGAAAAAGGTGACTGCTCCAGCGGCGACGGCATGAGTGCAGGCGGGCACTTCAACCCCACCGGCCAGCAGCACGGCAGCCATGCCGACATGGCCCACCACACAGGCGACCTRCCCAGCCTGAAAGCCGATGCCAGCGGCGTCGCGAAATTCAGCTTTGAATCAAAGACCCTCTCAGTCGGCAGCGGCACGACCGACATCGTCGGCAAGGGCCTGATCGTTCACCGTGACCCCGACGACTACAAGACCCAGCCCACCGGCAACTCCGGCCCGCGGCTGGCCTGCGCAGTCATAAAAAGCTAGCCCCCACGTTCGCTCGCTTCGCGTAGCTCTCTGCCCCCTCAGGGGGTGCTCCGCCTGCGGCCCGGCAAAGCCGGTTCCGCGGCTCAGGCTTGAATGGACCCCCACGCCTCCCGCAATCAGCGAGCGGCGAGCAACTCTTCCGCACGCCGCAGGTCGTCCAGCGTGTCGATGTCGGTGACTGTGCCTTCATCGGTCACGTCAATGAATGCTACAGAATTGATAGCTGCTTGCGCCCGTACAACGGGCGCCGCACCCTGATTTCCMTTTAAATCCAGCAACGCATCGCGGCACGCGGCCGAAAACCCGACCGGGTGGCCGCGCGTGCCTCTGAACACCGGCACCACCACCGCGTGCTGCGCCAGCGCGTCGGCCACCGCCTGCAACGTGGTGCCCTGCACCAGCGGCAAATCACCCGGCAAAATCAACCAGCCCGCAGCTTCGGGCGTGGCCCGCACGGCGGCCGCGATGCAGTCGCCCATGCCAGGGTGGCCGGCATCTTCCAGGTGCCAGGGTAAGCCGCTGGCAGCCACGGCGTCCAGCGTGTGCTGCAGCACCGGCTTGCCGGCCAGCAGCGCCTGCAGCTTGTGCGTGCCGCCGCCCGACGCGGCAAAGCGCTCACCCCGGCCTGAGGCCAGCACCAGCACCGTGGGCTTGCCGCCTGCCATCACGCCAGCTTGAAAGGCAGCTCGCGCGGCGCCGGTTTACCGGTGAGCTTCGCAATGGCATTGGCGAATGCCGGTGCCAGTGGCGGCAAGCCGGGCTCGCCCAGGCCCGTGGGCGCATCGGCGCTGGGCACGATGAAGACGGCAACCGTCGGCATGTCGGTGATGCGCGGCACCGGGAAGTCACCGAAGTTGCTTTGCTCGACCACACCGTCCTTGAGCGTGATGGCTGCACCCGGCAGGCACATCGACAAACCCATCAGCGCGGCACCCTGCACCTGCGCTTCAACGCTGGTCGGGTTGATGGCGAGGTTGCAATGCACGCCTGCGGTAATGCCGTGCAGCACCGGTACGTTGTCCTTGACGGATGCCTCAACCACATAAGCCACCACGGTGTTGAACGACTCATGCACCGCCACGCCCCAGGCGCGCCCGGCGGGCAAAGTGCGTTTGCCATAACCGGATTTGTCGACCGCCAGCTGCAGCGCGGCCGCATGGCGCGGGTGCTTGCCGCCAAACTGCTTCATGCGCCAGGCCACAGGGTCTTGCCCGCTGCTGCGCGCGACTTCGTCAATCAATGTTTCCATGACGTACGCCGTGTGGGTAGAGCCCACGCTGCGCCACCAGAGCACCGGCACATTGAGCTTGGGGTGATGTACGGACAACCGCATCGGGATGTCGTAAGGCTCTTTCATGCCCTCAACCATGGTGCCATCCACGCCGTCCTTGACCATAAAGGCTTCAAACGGCGTCCCGCCGACGATGGACTGGCCGACGATGACGTGGTCCCAACCCAGGATATCGCCCTTGTCGTTAAAACCGATCTCGGCGCGATGCACATGCATGGGACGGTAGTAGCCACCCTTGATGTCGTCCTCGCGGCTCCACAGCGTACGCACTGCAGCCGTCAATCCTGCGCCGCGCGCCGCCTTCGCCACATTGCAAGCCTCCACCACGTAATCACTGGTGGCAATCGCGCGCCGGCCAAAACCGCCACCCGCCATCTGCACGTTCATCTTGATGTTTTGCGGCGCCACGCCCAGAGCCTTGGAAGCGGCCATCGTGTCCAGGCCCGGCATCTGCGTGCCCAGCCAGAGTTCGGCTTTGGCCTGAGCGCCCTGCCCGCTCAGCTGCACCGTGCAATTGAGCGGCTCCATGGGCGCATGGGCCAGATAGGGGAAGACAAACTCGGCGCTGATCTTTTTGGGCGCCGACGCCAGCTTGCTGATGTCGTCCTTGTATTTGAGCGCACCGGTTTTCTGCGCCAGCGCGCGATAGCTGGCCAGTTGCTGCACGCTGTCGACCTTCTCGACGCCACTGGTGTCCCACTCGACCTTGAGCGCATCGCGGCCCTGCTTGGCGGCCCAGTAGCCCTCGGCCACCACGGCCACACCCTCGCCGCCGCGGTCCAGCGGCACGCGCAGCACGGCCTTCACGCCGGGAACGGCTTTGGCCGCGGTGTCATCCAGTGACTTGAGCTTGCCGGCAAACACCGGCGGGTGCGCCACCACTGCCGTCAGCATGCCGGGCAGGCGCACGTCGATGCCGTAGCTTTGCCCGCCGGTGGATTTGGCCCGCGCGTCGAGCCGGCCCGTGGGCTTGCCGATGATGCGGAACTGTTTCGGGTCCTTGAGCGTGACGGCCTCCGGCACCGGCAGCTTCATGGCCGCTTCGGCCAGCTCGCCGTACGTCAGGCGCTTGCCGCCGGGGCCAATCACCACGCCTTGCTGGGTGCGCAGGCTGCTTGCATCAACGCCCCATTGCTGCGCGGCGGCCGAGACCAGCATGGCGCGGGTGCGCGCGCCGAGCTCGCGGTACTGYGTGTAGGAGTTTTTGATCGAGCCCGAGCCGCCCGTGAGGTGCATGCCGAAAGCCGGATCCACATAAGCCGGGTCAGCGTTGCCATGCTGGCTCTTCACAAGGCTCCAGTCCGCGTCGAGTTCTTCGGCGAGGATCATGGGCAGGCCGGTTTGCACGCCCTGCCCGAAATCGAGCCGGTTGATCGTGACTGTCACCGTGCCGTCCTTGTCAATGCGCACAAAGGCCGAGGGCTGCTGGGTCGGCTTGAGGCTGGACGCAGCCGGTGCACCCGCTGTGGCCATGGTTTGCGCTTGCGTCAGCATCGGAAAAGCGCCGAGTGCAAAGCCACCGGCGGTTGCAACCTTGAGGAAACTGCGGCGAGGCAGTTCAGCATCTGCTATGGTTTTGGTAGCTGCTTGCGCTTTATGCATCAGGGCTTGAAGGCCCTTTGGCAGTTGAGCGGCGATGTCGAAGGTGTCTGAGGCGTTGGAATACATGGTGTTCTCCTTCTTTAAACCAGTTAAGCCAGTGCCTGGGCGGCGTCTTTGATGGCAGCGCGAACGCGCACATAGGTGCCGCAGCGGCAGATATTGCCGGCCATGGCGCCGTCGATGTCGGCATCGCTCGGTTTGGCGTTGGACTTGAGCAAGGCGGTGGCGCTCATCACCTGGCCGCTTTGGCAATAGCCGCACTGCGCCACGTCATGTTTGACCCAGGCGTCCTGCACGGCTTTGCCGACGCGGTCGGTGGCCACGGCTTCGATGGTGGTGATCTTCTGGCCGGCAGCGGCAGAAATCGGCGTGATGCACGAGCGTATGGCCGCGCCGTTGAGATGCACGGTACACGCGCCGCACAGCGCCGCGCCGCAGCCGAACTTCGTGCCTGTCATGCCCAGCGTGTCACGCAAGGCCCAGAGGATGGGGGTGGATTGGTCGGCGTTGACGGATACGTCCTTGCCGTTGATGTTGAGGGTGGGCATCGTGGAACTCCTTGCGGTTTTTGTTAGGGGGAAATCAAAAGGGAGAAAAAGGGAGCGCTACTTGTCGAATTTATATTCGCTTAAATCAGGGTTTTATCCGTAAAAACTTGGGCATGCAGAAATGAGGGGTATTGCCTTTCAGAGGCGTTTCAAAGATTCAGGCCTTGATGGCGTCCCAGCACAGCGTAAAAGCCGCCTGATGCACCGCCTCGTCATCGGGCAGCACCTGGGTGCGTATCAGGTTGGCGGTTTCCCGCACCGAGCCCACCAGGGTAGCCGTTAACAACGGCAAGGGCACAGGCTTGAAAATCTCCTGCTTCTGGCCCTCCTCGATCAATGCAAAGAAGCTCGCCGCCAGCCGGGTCGACAACTCGCGGTTTCCCTGCGTGAACCAGGGAGAGTTGTAGTACTGCTCCTGGAACACGACCTCGGCATAACGCTCCAGCCGGTGCCGCAGCAGGTTGCCCCAGAGGCGGCGCACACGGCTGCGCAGGGGGGTCCCGGGTACGACACCATCCATCAGGCGCAGCATGGTCGCGGTTTTGGCTTCTTCATAGAGCTGGCTGATCAGCTCGTCCTTGGACGGGTAATAGACGTACAGCGTGCTGGTGGCGATGCCGGCCGTGCGGGCAATGTCGGCCATGGTCAGGCCGCTCAGACCGGTCTGGGCCACCAGGTTGAAGGTGGCCTCGGCAATAGCGCGCTGCTTTTCATCGTCTTTGGGCTTCRTGGAAGGGTGTGAATATAAACGAATATTAATTCGGTATCAAGCCCGCCCTCTACCGAGGTCTACCGCAGGCAAGGACATGGCCTCTGCGGGCACAATCAGAGCCATGAGCCAGCCCACCCTCTCCATTGCCGACCTGCGCAAAAGCTATGAACGCGCCGAACTCAACGAAGACGCATCAGCCGCAGACCCACTCCAGCAATTCGACCAGTGGCTGAAAGAAGCCATCGCCGCCGAAGTGCCCGAACCCAACGCCATGACGCTGGCCACCGTGGCCAGCAACCTGCGCCCCTCCACCCGCATCGTACTGATCAAGGGCTATGACGAGCACGGCATCACCTGGTTTACCAACTACGACAGCCGCAAGGGACAAGAACTGGCGGGCAACCCCTATGCGGCGTTGCAATTTCACTGGATAGAGCTCGAGCGCGTGGTGCGCATTGAAGGCGTGGTCGAAAAAGTCTCTGCTGAAGAAAGCGACGCTTACTTCAGCACCCGCCCGCTGGATTCGCGCATAGGCGCCTGGGCCAGCCCGCAAAGTGAGGTGATTTCAGGGCGCAGCGTGCTGGTGACCAATGCAGCCAAATACGGTGCGAAATTTTTGCTGCAGCCGCCCCGCCCGCCGCACTGGGGCGGCTACCGCCTCAAGCCCGACAACTGGCAGTTCTGGCAAGGACGGAAAAGCCGGCTGCATGACCGGCTGCGGTATACGCTGCAGGGTGATGCGGGGTGGTTGCGTGAGCGGCTGGCGCCCTAGAGACCGTCAGTCATCCATCGTCTTCCATGGAGAAAAAATGAAACGTGACGAAATTGCCCCGTCGGCACCGACCACCGAAGACCGCCTCCACATCTTGTTAGGAAGACTAGTTCACGCCTTCGGACGCTTCGACTTCAACATCGGTCTCCAGCTCAAATGGATGGGACCATATTGCGGGGAAAAAGTAGAACATCTGCTAAACGCTCGCATGCCATTTGCCATACGACTGGACGCACTCGAACCGCTAGTGATGAAACTTTACTGCCACGAGGATGAAGACGCAATGCGCGACTTTTCTCGATGGTTCGAACACGCGAGAACTGTGAAGGCCCTTCGTAACGATTTCGTCCATGGGCGTTGGGCTGTTTACCCAAGTAGATCTGCTATTGAACCGAAGATCGAATTCATCGCCCTTAACTGGGAGATGGAGCAAGCCAAACAGATTCCCCCTATGTCAATTAAGCTAGAGGAATTAGGGGAGGCTGTCAGAACCTTGGAGTTCCTTTTCAATGACTACTGGAAGTTGACGGAGCACTATGAGAGCAATTGCCGACCGCCCACTTGCTTAGCGCGCCGAGGGCACAACTTGCCATCGTGACCGTTCTAACTACCGTAGACATTATTTGGTCTACCTAAGCCATTGATACAAATGGCACTTACGCTCTACACCGGTTGCGTACCCCGCAGCTCAATGGGCTGATGCGCCACCGCCGCCAACTGCTCCGCACTGACCAAACCCGGCGCAATCTCCGCCAGTGGCACCAGCACAAAAGCCCGCTGCATCATGCGCGGGTGCGGCACCGTGAGATGTTCTGATTCGATGCGTGCGCTGCCGTAGAGCAACAAGTCCAGGTCCAGCGTTCGCGGTGCGTTGCGGTACGGCCTTTCGCGGCCTGCCTGCTGTTCGATCTGTTGCAGGTGATCCAACAAGGCGGGAGCGGTCAACCCGGTTTCKAGTTCGACGACGGCGTTGAGGTAGTCGTTACCAGGGGCCGCAGATTCCTCGCCCGCGTCGGTATCCAGCGGCGCTGTTTTATAGAGACTGGAAGATTGGCGGACCTGCGTGAGCGGCAACCGGCCTATCGCCTGAACGGCTTGCCGCAGTGCCGCCGCAGCATCGCCGAGGTTGGCGCCCAGGGCAACGTAGGCGCTGACCACCTGAGCCTCAGGAATTTGACGCGTTATCCGATGAAGGCGAAGAAGCCTCGCCGCCCGCGCCTTCGGCACTGCCTGCCCCATCTGCACCACCGCGATTGGCCGGCTTGCGGCGGCGGCGGCGTTTTTTGGCCGGTGCGGCATCGCCCGGCTGGCCAGACGCATCCGCCGCATCGGGCACGGTGCGTTCGGCATGGCTTGTCTGGCCCAAACCAGGCTCGGCATCAACACGTTTGACGCGAACCCGAGGCGCCTGCGGCTTGTTCTGCTGCGCCTGACGCGCCTCTTCAATCATGGCGTGGCGTTCGTCGTCGTAGGCGGTGCTGAATTTCTCCCACCACTCGGCGAGCTCCATTTCGATCTCGCCGGTCTGCGCGCGCAGGCGCAGGAAATCAAAGCCGGCGCGAAAGCGGGGCTGGTCCAGCAGCGAATACGGTRCGCTGCCCGTGCGTTTTTCAAAGCGGGGCTRCATGGTCCAGATCTCGCGCATGTCGGTGCCCAGCTTGCCGCGGCCCGAGACATCGCCGATCTTGGCGTTGAAGGCATCGTCAATCGCATCCTGCAGCGCGGGCATGAGGGGCTCGCCGCGCTTTTTGCGCCGCTCCCAGCCCTCGCGTACATCAAACCACAGTACACACGACAGCAAGAAGCTGGGCGCCACGGGCTTGCCTTCGCCGACGCGTCGGTCGGTGTCTTGCAGGGCCAGCTTCAGGAAGGGCTCGTCGGCGTTTTCCACCACCACATCAAGCAGCGGATAAATGCCGGTGCCCAGGCCCAAGAACTTGAGCTGCGCGATGCTGGCCAGCGAATGGCCGGTCTGCAGCAGCTTGAGCATTTCGTCAAAAAGACGCGACTGCGGCACGTCGGCCAGTAAGCCCTTCATCTCGCGTAGCGGGGCAACGGTCTTGTCTTCAAACTTGAAGCCCAGCGCGCTGAGCTTGGCGGCAAAACGCACGGCGCGGATGATGCGAACCGGATCTTCGCGGTAACGCACGGCCGGGTTGCCGATCATGCGGATGATCTTTTTCTTCGCGTCCCTGATGCCGTTGTGATAGTCGACCACGACCTGTGTTTCGGGGTCGTAGTACATCGCGTTGATGGTGAAGTCGCGGCGGGCGGCGTCTTGCTCGATCGGGCCCCAGACGTTGTCGCGCAGCACCCGGCCGGAGGCATCGACCGCATGCTTCATGCCGGCGAGTTCGCTCTTGCTGGTGCGCTCGTTGCCACCGACCTGCTCGGCCAGGCTGCTGTCGAGATGCGCGCGGAAGGTCGAGACCTCGATCACTTCGTGCTCACGCCCGCGGCCATAAATAACGTGCACAATGCGAAAGCGCCGGCCGATGATGAAGGCACGGCGAAACAGCGACTTGACCTGCTCGGGCGTGGCGTCGGTAGCAACGTCGAAATCCTTGGGGCGCAGGCCGACCAGCAGGTCGCGCACCGCGCCGCCCACGATATAGGCCTCGTAACCGGCGTCTTTGAGGGTGCGCACCACGTCCATGGCGCGGTCGTCCACCAGGGAGACATCTATGCCGTGTTCCTTGACGGTGACATCCTGGCGCTGGCCGAAAGGTGATTTTTTGACCCGCTTGGCGCCGGGATCCGTGCTGTCTGATTTGCCAAACAGCTTGTCGATAAATTTTTTGATCATGGAAAACTAGTGAAACAGGTCAAGTATGCGCCATCCGCGCTCTGTCGCCAGCGCCCGCAGGCGCTCGTCCGGGTTGGTCGCGACGGGGTGGGTGGCCTTCTCCAGCAGAGCAATATCGTTCATGGAGTCGGTGTAGAACGTGGTTTCCACGTCGCTCCAGCCCAGGTTCCGGGCCGCCAGCCATTGTTCCACGCGGGTGACCTTGCCCTCGCGGGCCGAGGGCACGCCCTTAATCTCGCCGGTCAGCCAGCCCTGGGCGTCGCGCTCCAGCTCGACGGCGATCAGCTCTTTCACGCCGAAAGCGTCGGCAATGGGGCGCGTCACGAACTCGTTGGTGGCGGTGACGATGACCAATTCATCGCCCGCGGCGCGGTGGCTACCTACCAGCTCCAAGGCCTGTTTTGTAATGGCTTTTTGCACCACGTCCCGCATAAAATGTGCGTGACCAGCTCCTGAATTGATAGCGCCCTGCTTGCGGATGGCTTCCGTGGCAAAGCGCACGTATTCGTGGATGTCGAGCGTGCCGGCGCGGTAGTGCTCAAAAAACTCGTTGTTGCGGCGCTTGAACTCGGTGCTGTCGCACCAGCCCAGCGCGATGGTGAATTCTCCCCATTCGTAGTCGGAATCGATGGGGATCAGCGTGTGATCGAGGTCAAAAAGAGCAATCTTGCGGGGAACAGTCATTTGGCAGTCGCAGTCACGGCAGTCACTTATTCACTCTCCAGCATCGACTTGATCAGGGGGATGGTGATGGCGCGTTTCGTTTGCAAGGCATAGGCATCCAGTTGGTCCAGCAGTTGCATCAGGCTGCCCAGGTCACGCGAAAAGCGGGTCAGCATGAAGTCCATCGCCTCGTCGCTCAAAAACACGCCACGCGCATCGGCCTCGCGCCGCAACACGGCGCGCCGCTCGGTTTCGGTCAAGGCCTGCAGGGCAAACACATGGCCCCAGCCGAGGCGGGTACGCAGGTCTTCGCGCAGCGCCAGGTCGGCCGGCGGCATCTGGCCGGCGGCCAGCACCCAGCGCGGGCGGCCGTCCGGTGCGCTGAGCGCGTTCACAAACCAGTTGAAGGCGGCCTGCTGCTGCACCGCGGTGTAGAGATGGCAGTCGTCCAGGATGACGGCCGCCCAGGATTCGTTGAACTCGGGCGGCTCCAGCATGGAGGCGTCCATCCAGCCGCTGGCCGCGCCCTGCTCGCGCAGCGTTTCGCGCACGGCCTTGAGCAAATGGGTTTTGCCGCTGGCGGCTTCACCCCAGAGGTAGGTGGGCACCGGTGAGCGCAGCGTGTTGCCGGCCCACAGCTCCAGATGTTTGAGCGCGGCTTCGTTCGGCCCGCCAAAAAAATTGGCGAACGACGGGGCGGAAGCCAGCCCGATGTCCAGCGCAATCTGTTTCATGCCCGCCATGCGTTCATCCTGACCCTGTTCAGCCTTAGCCGGCCTTGTTGTAAAGCCGGCTGGCCATATAGCTGGCTTTAATGCGGCGTATGCCCACCAGCAGCACCGCACTGGCCGGCAGCGCCACCAGCACACCGACAAAGCCGAACATCTGGCCGAAAGCCAGCAAGGCAAAGATCACCGCCAGCGGGTGCAGGCCAATGCGCTCGCCCACCAGGCGCGGCGTGAGGTACAGGCTTTCCACCAGTTGCCCAATGCCGTAGACCACGGCAACCATGACGATCGCCTTGAGCGAAGCGAACTCCAGCAGGCCGGCCAGCACCGCCAGCATCAGGCCCAGGCCAAAGCCCAGGTAAGGAATGAACATCGCCAGGCCCGTGAAAACGCCGATGGGCAGGGCCAGATCCAGACCGAACAGCGCCAGCCCCACCGCATAAAACACCGCCATGATCAGCATGACCAGCAATTGGCCGCGCAGGTACTGGCCCAGCACCGAGTCGGCTTCGTCAGTGAAGCTGTCAAAACCCGCACGCAGGTGCGGCGGCACCAGTTCAAGCACACGGGCAACAAATTTGTCCCAGTCCATCAGGAGGTAAAACAGCGCCACGGGAATCAGCACCGCATTGCCGATGATGGCCAGCGCCACGCTGCCGCCCAGCTTGAGTGACGACATCAGCGAGCCGAACAGGTCTTCAAAATTGGCATTGAGGTACTTGAGTACAAAGGCCTTGATGCTGCCCACGTCCAGCGCGACATGGATGCCGAACTGCGCCAGCCACGGCGCCAGGCTGGTGTTGAGCCTGTCGGCCAGCAACGGCACCTGCTCGCGCAGCACGGGCAGCTCCTTGGCCATGATGGGCACGATCAGCAAAAAGAGGCCGAACAGCGCCACGATGAAGAGGAACTCCACCAGCACCACCGCCACCACGCGCGGCAGGCGGCCCTTGCCCATGTCGTCCAGCCGGTTCACGAGCGGCGTCAACGCATAGGCCAGCACGGCTGCAATGACAAAGGGCGCCAGCACCGGCCCCAGCAGCCACAGCGCCAGGATGACCAGCGCGGCGATGGCGCACCAGGCGGTGGCGCGTTTTTGGGTGGTGGTGAATTGCATACAGCCTTGGGTTGAGCTTGCCGGAAGGAACCCTGGAAAAAGTCCCTGGAAAGGCCCGAAAGGTGCCTGATGGGCAGCCTTTAGAATCTCAGGCTGAATTCTATCGGGCTTGCAGGCCGCTTCCGGGCTGCAAATCCGCCTTCTGACCGCCTGCCCTCCCACTGCATCAAAGCCGACACATGACCACCTCCTCCACTTCCCCCCTGAGCTACAAAGACGCAGGCGTCGACATCGACGCAGGTGACGCGCTGGTCGAACGCATCAAGCCGCTGGCAAAAAAAACCATGCGGGAAGGCGTTTTGGCGGGTATTGGCGGTTTTGGCGCCCTGTTTGAGGTGCCCAAGCGCTACAAGGAGCCCGTGCTGGTCAGTGGCACCGACGGCGTGGGCACCAAGCTCAAGCTGGCCTTTGAATGGCAGATGCACGACACCGTGGGCATCGACCTGGTGGCCATGAGTGTCAATGACGTGCTGGTACAAGGCGCCGAGCCGCTGTTCTTCCTGGACTACTTCGCCTGCGGCAAGCTGGATGTGGACACGGCTGCGGCTGTGGTCGGCGGCATTGCCAAAGGCTGTGAATTAAGCGGCTGCGCGCTGATCGGCGGCGAGACCGCCGAGATGCCCGGCATGTACCCCGCGGGCGAATACGACCTG
>NZ_JBFUCA010000016.1:0-18465 GCF_056405475.1 Polaromonas sp. P1_G4 | reverse complement strand
CAGCCGGCCGGCGAAGATTTCCACGGTGCCGCGCGCCACATCTTCCGCCTCGCGCCCAGCGATGACGCCACACTGGAACTGCAGCATGCCAGCTACCGCACCTATCTGGACCAGGCCAAACCCGGCGCGCGCCTAAAACCCGATGACATGGCGCGGCTGGCGCGCCGCTTCACGCGCGCCCGCCAGTTCGATGACGCCGACAAGTTGTGCCGCGCGCTGCTCAAAAGCGCGCCGGAGCATTCGGGACTCGCCGACACGCTGGGCGTCTGCGCCCAGGGCTGGTTGCGCGCAGGGCAGCGCGAGCGCGCCTTGTATTGGCTGCCGCACCTGCAGCGGCTCGCCCCCAACGACATGGCCACGCGCGCGCTCGCGCAGGTCTGAACCGCCGTCTCAGCCACTTCAGGCGGCCGGCTGGTCGCGCAGCAGCCAGCGCACCTCGCGCGTCGCCTCGCTGTCGGGATAGCGTTCCTCGAGCACGGCCAGCACTGGGCGAGCCATGTCGGCACGGTTCATGCCCTGGGTCAGCACCCGCGCGATGAGTTCGTAGGCCTGCGGGATCGCGGCGTGGCCGCGAAAACGCTTGTCGAAGCTGCGCAGCACGGCCAGCGCCGCCTGCGCGTCGCTGATGCGCCAGGCGGCGCGCGCCAGGGCCAGGGCCTGCTCCGCATCCTCGATGACAAAGGCCGGCTCACGGGCGCGGCAGTCCTGCCAGGCCTTGACGGCCTCGGCTCCCAGCTCCTGCCGCAGCAGCACCGCAATAAACCGCTTTGCATTCTCAACCAGCGTCGGCGTCTTGTCGGCCATCAGCAATACGCGGTGATAACGCCGCAGCGCAGCGACGTCGCTGGGCCGCATGCGCTGGTCTTCGTAGGCGATATTGAGCGCGGCGGGGATATCTCCTTCGGTCACCAGTTCAGCGACCAGCGCGTCGGTTTCCTGGCGCGCGATCTGTTCGGGGCTGCGCCGCTCGGGTAGCGCGTCGTCTGCGCCGGCACCGGGCAGCAGATCGATGTCGAGCCCCTCATGGTGCTGATACATCACGTAGCCCAGGAGGCTGGCCATGACCCAGCCGAAATAGATGAATGCAAAATTGAACAACGGCACCAGCAGCCAGAGGCTGACCAGTGGCAGCAGCAGCACCAGCGCGACCTGCGCACCGCTGCTCAACAGAAACAGGAACAGGCATAGCGCGAGATAAGGCGCGCCGATGACACGCACAACACCCAGAATCGCGGCGGGGTTCAACGAGCGCATCGCGCTGCCCGACTGCACCAGGACAATGACGGTCGCCGGAAGCAGGAATGAAAACGCGAAAGTCGCGACCGTGGCGAGCTTGCTGTTGAGCGATGCCACAAGGCCCAGGATAACGGCCTGCACCACGAAGACGCCGAACAGCTTCCAGGGAAGGCTGCTCCACTCGTCGTCAAGCCGCGATGGAAAATCGCTGGCGCGCGATATTCCGCGCGAGCCGAGCACGGCGACCTTGAAGCCGTACCGACTCGCGGCCAGCAGGATGCCGAGTTCGACAATCACCCACATCATCCCCCGCGGGAGGAAAAGGAATAGCTGCGGCAGAAGGCTGCAAAACGCCAGGAACAGCCCATAGGCCAAAGGCGCCCCCTGGAACGGGAATGCGAAGAATTTGTTGAGGCGATGCCAGAACGGCTTGACCGCGGACTTGCCGGCCACCATGTCTAAAGAGCGCCGTGTGTTGTGACGAACCGCCCCGCCCGCATGAACTCTCCCATCTAAGCTCCCTATTGTTGTGTTGTGATTTTAGTGCGCCGGGCTCGCTACAGGGCCAGGCTTTCGGGACGGGCTCTCCGTCTGGGCAGGGCATGCGGGAAAAACAGCCTGCCCATCGTGGTTTAAGGCCCGCCTAAGTCCCGCCGCCGCATAATCTTTGCAAAAGGCAAGCGGCCTAACCCTTGACGAAAGAAACATGCGTTTATTGCTCGTTGAAGACGACGCCATGATCGGCGAGACCGTGCTACAGGTGCTTCGCGGTGAGCACTATGCCGTCGACTGGGTGCGTGACGGCCGCATGGCCGACGAGGCCCTGAACAGCGAACAGTACGACCTGGTGCTGCTGGATCTGGGCCTGCCCAAGCGCGACGGCCTGGAAGTGCTGCGCGCTTTGCGGGCTCGACGCAACACCACCCCGGTGATGGTGGCCACGGCGCGCGATGCGGTCGGCGACCGCATCGCCGGGCTGGATGCCGGCGCCGACGACTACGTCGTCAAGCCCTATGACACCGACGAACTGCTGGCACGCATCCGCGCGCTGATACGCCGCAGTGCGGGCCGGGCCGAGCCGGCGTTTGAACACAAGGGCGTGAGCCTGAACCCCGCCACGCGTGAGGCCAGCCTCAACGGCCAGCCGGTGTCGCTCTCGGCACGCGAATGGGCGGTGCTCGAACCGCTGCTGGCACGCCCGGGCGTGGTGCTGTCGCGCGCGCAGCTTGAAGAAAAGCTCTTCAGCTGGAAAGACGACATCAGCAGCAACGCCGTCGAGGTCTACATCCACGGCGTACGCAAAAAACTCGGCAACGACGTGATCCAGACCGTGCGCGGCCTTGGATACTTGGTACCCAAACAATGACAACTCCCGCAGATCAAACACCAGCAGGGGCCGCGGAACCGGCTTTGCCGGGCCGCAGGCGCAGCGCCCCCTCGGGGGGCAGCGACCACACGAAGTGGAGAGCGTGGGGGCCTATTCAGCTTGGCAACGACGTGATCCAGACCGTGCGCGGTCTGGGGTACCTGGTGCCCAAGCAATGAGGAAGCCGGCAAGTCACTCCCTGAGAAGAAGGCTGCTATGGTTCGTGCTGGCCGCCATCTTCCTGGCCGCCTTGCTGCAGGCGGCCACCGCCTATCGCGGCGCACTGCAGCAGGCCGACGCGATGTTCGACGACCATTTGCAGCAAATGGCGCGCTCACTGCGCAGCGGCATTCCACTCAACATTCCCCTGGACGAGACCGACGAAGACGACCGCTTCGAGGTCTACGTGCAGATCTGGGGCCAGGACGGCACACAGATTTTCCGCTCCACCCGATCGGCGCTTCCGCCGCGCGCAGTGCTCGGCTTTTCGGACGTCGAAGCGCACGGCAACCGGTACCGCGTCTACACCCTGCAGACCGCGCTGCAAACCGTGCAGATTGCGCAAGACCTGGACGCCCGCTCGGCGCGCGCCCGCACGCTGGCTGTGCGCGCCGTGCTGCCCTTTGCCTACCTAACCCCGCTGCTCATGCTGGCCGTGTGGTGGGTCATCAGCCGTTCGCTGGCGCCTGTCGAGCGTGCCCGGCGACAGGTGGCCGGGCGCCCGGCCGACGATTTGTCGCCGCTGKCCGACGACGGCCTGCCCGACGAAGTGCGGCCGCTAGTGGAAGAGCTGAACCTGCTGTTCGGCCGGGTGCGCGGCGCTTTCGAGGCGCAGCGGCATTTTGTGGCTGATGCGGCGCACGAATTGCGCTCGCCGCTGACGGCGCTCAAGCTGCAGGCGCAGGCCCTGCGCCGAAACGACGAAGAACCTGCGGCACGGGAGGCCGCTATTGGCCGGTTGAACCAGGGCATAGACCGGGCGATACGGCTGGTCGAGCAGCTGCTGGTGCTGGCCCGCGAAGAAGCCGCCGGCACGGCACAAGCCGGAGCCGATTCAGGCCAGGCACCTGCCGCTGCCGCCTTTGTGGACCTGCGTGACGTGGTGAAGCTGGCCGTGGCCGATGTATTACCCCATGCCGGCCACAGGCAAATTGACCTGGGCCTGGCGGGCAGCGAGCCTCAGCAGCCTGTGCAGGTGAAGGGCCAGAGCGAGGCCCTGCGCATCCTGCTGCGCAACCTGCTGGACAACGCCGTCAAGTACACGCCGGTGGCGGGCCAGGTCGATGTGTCGGTGGGCGTGCAGGACGGACAGCCGGAATTGACGGTGGAAGACAGCGGCCCGGGCATCGCCGCAGAAGACCGCCACCGCGTATTTGACCGCTTCTTTCGTGCCGCCAGCGTCACGGACACGGCGGGCGGGTCGGCTGGATCGGCGATCTCTCCGGAAGCCGGCAGCGGCCTCGGATTGGCCATCGTCAAGGTGATTGCCGAGCGGCACGGCGCGACGCTACAGCTCGGCACGTCAGACCGCCTGGGTGGACTGCGGATTGAAGTCCGGTTTCCGGCGGGCGAGATCACCGGCTAGCAGCCATCATTTGCTACCATTTTTATAGCTGCTCGCGCAGTACTATTGTGGTCTACAGCCACTTTTTATCAAAATTCACGCCCGCAGCGCTGCCCTTCCTGTGTCGCGCAAATTTAAGCCCCGCCTAAGGCTGCCGCCCCATAGTTGTACCCATCGGCACCGGTGTGTGCCCTCAACGCAAGGAAGCCCATCCATGAAATCTGAAGCATTGAAAAATACCCGGCTTGTCGCTGCACTTCTGGCTGCGGGCGCCATCGGTGGCGCCGGCGTCAGTGCGCTTAATGCTGTGCACCCTGCCGCCACGGCAGCCGTCCCCCCGGCCATCACCGCCGGCACCACAGCCTCGGTGCCCATGGCCCTGCCCGACTTCTCGCAGATCACCGAACGCTACGGCCCGGCGGTCGTCAACATCAGCGTGACCGGCATCACCAAAGTACGAAACGACTCCCCGATGGCACAGGACGACGGCGATGACGACGACACGCCCTCCGGTGATCCGTTCTTCGAATTCTTCAAACGCTTCCAGCAGGGCCCGGGGGCCCGTGGCGGCCGCGGCGGCCAGCAACAGGAAATGCCCACACGCGGTCAGGGTTCGGGCTTCATCGTCAGCCCCGACGGCATCATCCTGACCAACGCCCACGTGGTGCGCGATGCAAAAGAGGTCACCGTCAAGCTGACCGACCGGCGCGAATACCGCGCCAAGGTGCTGGGCGCCGACCCCAAGACCGACGTGGCGGTGCTGCGCATTGACGCCAAAAACCTGCCCGTGGTGACGCTCGGCAAGATCAGCGAGCTCAAGGTCGGCGAATGGGTGCTGGCCATCGGCTCGCCCTTCGGCTTTGAAAACACCGTGACCGCCGGCGTGGTCAGCGCCAAGGGCCGTTCGCTGCCTGACGACAGCGCCGTACCTTTCATCCAGACCGACGTGGCCGTCAACCCGGGCAACTCGGGTGGCCCGCTGTTCAACGCACGCGGCGAAGTCGTGGGCATCAATTCGCAGATCTACACCCGCAGCGGCGGCTACCAGGGCGTGTCTTTCGCCATCCCGGTCGACGTGGCCGTTCGGATCAAGAACCAGATCGTGGCGACCGGCAAGGTCGAGCATGCGCGCCTGGGGGTAGCGGTGCAGGAGGTCAACCAGTCCTTTGCCGACTCCTTCAAGCTGGACAAGCCCGAAGGCGCGCTGGTTTCGAGTGTGGAAAAAGGCGGCCCGGCGGACAAGGCCGGCCTGCAGTCGGGTGACGTGATCCGCGGCGTGAACGGCCAGCCCATCGTGTCCTCGGGCGACTTGCCCGCGCTGATCGGCCTGGCAGCGCCCGGCGACAGCATCCGGCTGGACATCTGGCGGCAGGGCGCCGCCAAGGTGGTCACTGCCAGGCTGGCCAATGCCGACGAGAAGACGGCCCAGGCCGCAGCCAAAAAGGACACGCCCAACCAGGGCAAGCTGGGCCTGGCGCTGCGCCCGCTGCAGCCCGATGAAAAGCAGGAAGCCGGCGTGGACAACGGCCTGGTGGTCCAACAGGCCAGCGGCCCGGCGGCAATGGCCGGGGTGCAGGTTGGCGACGTATTGCTGTCCATCAACGGCGTTCCGGTGAAAAACATCGACCAGGTGCGCGCCACCGTGGCCAAAGCAGAGAAATCCGTGGCGCTTCTGATACAGCGGGGCGACAGCAAAATTTTTGTGCCGGTGAACTTCAGCTGAGCATCCTGACGCAGGGGCTCTCCGCTTTTTGCTGGAGGCCCTCTGAAAATCACACCAGCGGGCTCCAGGCCCGCTTTTTTTTGAGYGGTTTTCGCCCATTTCACGGGACATTTTGTTACATCCAAATCGGCTACGCTTGGCCTCCCGAAGGAGAGGAAAACGTGAGCCCAATAATGAAAAAAGCCGCTTTGGCACTGATCGCGGCTGTCTCGCTGCATGCCCATGCCCTGCAAATCACCAGCCTTTCGCCGCAAGGCGAAGTCGCCCGTGTCAGGCAAATCGTCGCCAAATTTGACGAAGGCGCCGTCAATTTCGGCGATCCCAAGGCGCCTGCCCCGCTGTCACTAAGCTGTAGTGATGCACAGGCCACCAAGGGCTCCGGCCGCTGGATCAATGAACGCGAATGGGCGTTCGAATTTGAAAACGACCTGCCACCTGGCGTGAGTTGTTCGGTGCAGGTGGTCAGCACCTTCAAGTCGCCCAAAAGCCAGCCCGTGGGCGGCAACACTTCCTATAAATTCAATACTGGCGGCCCCTTCATCCAGAACCTCCGTCCCGGCACCTATGAGCRCATCGACGAAGAACAGTACTTCGTGCTGCAGTTCAACGGCGCCGCCACACTGGCCAGCATTCGCGAAAACGTCTGGTGCAACGTGGAAGGCCTGGGTGAACGTGTTCCTGTCAAGCTCATCGACGGTAACGAGCGCAACGAACTGCTCAAGTCGCTGGGCCTGGAAAAGGCTGCAGCCCAGGATCCGCTGCGCTACGCCACCCTGACCTGCAACCGGCGCCTGACATCGGCTGCCAAAGTGCAGCTGGTGTACGGCAAAGGCGTCAGCACACCCAGCGGCATACCCAATTCGGTGGAAAAACGCTACAACTTCCAGGTACGCGAGCCGTTTGCGGCCAGCTTCACCTGCGAACGCGAAAACGCCCAGTCGGCCTGCCTGCCGATGCGGCCCATGACCCTGAACTTCAACACCCCCGTGCCGCGCAAGCTGGCCGAGGCCATACGCCTGAAGGGCGACAAGGACACGTTCAAGCCCGCCTTCGAGGAAGGCAACAGTGACGGCGACAGCCTGGTCAGCAACGTGACCTTCAAGCCGCTGTTTCCTGAACAGGGGCAATTCATGCTGGAGCTGCCCAGAGGTTTCAAGGATGCTTCGGGCCGCACGCTGCGCAATGCCGACAGCTTCCCGCTCAAGGTGGCTACAGGCTCCATGCCGCCATTGGCCAAGTTCGCCGCCTCTCCCTTCGGCATCGTCGAACGCTTTGCCGAACCCAACACCAAACCGGGCGACCCGGCCCTGCTGCCCGTCACGCTGCGCAATGTCGAAGCCCTGCTGCCCGTGAAAGGGCTCACACCCGGCGCGGCACCGGCCGGAAAGGTCAGCGACCTCCAGCCCCGCACCGACGCCGACATCATTGCCTGGTTCCGCAAGGTACAGCGCTACGACGACTACCAGGTTTCACGCAAGGCAGCGGCTGCTGATATCAAGGGGCCGCTACCCAAACCACTCGAATCACGCGACCGGGACTACGTGCAGTCGCGCATGGTCTCGCTGCTGGCCGGCCAGGCCGGCGTGAAGACACTGGACCTGCCCAAGCCCGCCGCAGGCACCGACCCACGTCCGTTTGAGGTGGTCGGCATCCCGCTGGCACCCGGTTTTCACGTGGTCGAGATCGCTTCGCAAAAATTGGGCAGCTCGCTGCTCGACGAACGCTACGGCAATAGCCGGACCATGTATGTGCGCACTTCCGCCCTGGTGACCAACCTGGGCGTGCACTTCAAGCTGGGCCGCGAGAACTCGCTGGCCTGGGTCACCACGCTCGACAAGGGCGCCCCGGTGGCTGGCGCCACGGTGCGCGTCTCGGGCTGCAACGGCACCGAGATCGCCAAGGCTGTCACCAACGCACAGGGCATCGCCAATTTCAGCGGCCTGTCTTCCGAGCCGCCTCGTTGCCCAGGCAGCGACTCCGCCAATGCCTATTTCGTGAGCGCGCGCAGCACAGTGGCCGGCATTGAAGACCTCGCCTTCACCTGGAGCGACTGGCACAAGGGCATTGAACCCTGGCGCTTCAATGTGCCGACCAGCCGCGACCCGCTGCCCAACGAACGGGCACACACTGTCTTTGACCGCACGCTGTTCCGCGCCGGCGAAACGGTGTCGATGAAACACCTGCTGCGCACCGAAACCAGCAAGGGTTTTGGCCTGCCCGAGGGCGCACCCGCCACGCTGGTCATCACGCATGTCGGCAGCGGCCAGCAATACACCCAGCCGATCACCTGGCGCAAGACCGCCACGGGCGGGCAAAGCGCCGAAAACACCTTTGCCATTCCGCCTGCTGCCAAGCTGGGTGTGTATGAAGTGCAGCTCAAGGGCGAACGCGGCAGCCGCGAGCGCAGTTTTTCCAGCGGGCAGTTCCGTGTGGAAGAGTTCCGTTTGCCGGTGCTTGAAGGCCGCATCAATCCTTCCGATAAAAAGCCACTCGTCAATGTGAAGTCCGTGCCAACCGACGTGCAGATCAATTACGTGGCGGGCGGCGGCGCCGTGGCCCTGCCCGTACGGGTGTCGGCGCTGGTGCGCGGCAAGTCCCTGAGCTACAGCGATTTCGACGAATTCAACTTCTCGCCACCGAGCACCGGCCGCGGTAGCGCCGGCAACCAGGGCGAAGAGGAAAGCACCTCTTCGCAGGACCAGCGCGTGATTGCCGACAAACTCCCGCTGACGCTGGACCGCAATGGCGCAGGCAAGCTCACCATCAACGACATTCCCGAGCGCAGGCAGCCGCAGGAGCTGCTGATGGAAGCCACCTATGCCGACCCGAACGGCGAAGTGCAGACCATTCGCAGCACTTCCACCGTCTGGCCGGCGGCTGTGGTGGCGGGCATCAAGACTGAAGGCTGGGTGTCTTCCAGCCAGAAGATCAAGTTCCAGGCGCTGGCGCTTGACCTGACCGGCAAGATCGCCCCTGGCGTGTCGCTCGAGGTGAAGGCCGTGGCGCGCATCACCACCACCAGCCGCAAGCGCATGGTGGGCGGCTTCTACACCTACGACAACAAAACTGAGGTCAAAGACCTCGGCAGCGTCTGCAGCGGCAAGAGCGATTCGCGCGGATTGCTGCTGTGCGAGACCAAGCTCGGTGAACCCGGTGAGGTCGAACTCATCGTGACGGCCAAGGACAAGGACGGCAACACCATCCAGGCCGCCAGCAATGTGTATGTCACCCGCCAGGGCGAGCTCTGGTTTGGCGGTGAAGACCACGACCGCATGGACGTGCTGCCCGAGAAGAAAAGCTACCAGCCCGGCGAAACCGCCAAGTTCCAGGTGCGCATGCCCTTCCGGTTTGCCACGGCACTGGTCGCCGTTGAGCGTGAGGGCATTGTTGAAACCCAGGTGGTACAGCTCAACGGCCAGGACCCGACGGTGAACCTGCAGATCAAGGAAGGCTGGGGGCCGAATGTGTACGTGAGCGTGCTGGCCCTGCGCGGCCGGCTGCGCGAAGTGCCCTGGTACAGCTTCTTCACCTGGGGCTACAAGGCACCACGTGAATGGTGGACATCCTTCTGGTACGAAGGCCGTGAATACGTCGCGCCCACTGCGCTGGTCGACTTGAGCAAACCGGCCTTCCGCCTGGGCGTGGCTGAAATACGTGTGGGCACCAAGGCGCACCAGCTCGACGTCAGCGTGAAAACCGACAAGGAAAGCTATGCCGTGCGCAGCCAGGCCAAGGTAACCATTACCGCCAAGCTGCCCAATGGGCAGCCGGCCGCCAATGCCGAAGTGGCGCTGGCCGCGGTAGACCAGGCCCTGCTGGAGCTGATGCCCAACAGCAGCTGGAACCTGCTGGATGCGATGTTGCAGCGCCGCGCCTGGGGCGTGGAAACCTCGACCGCGCAAATGGAAATCATCGGGCGCAGGCATTTCGGCCGCAAGGCTGTAGCAGCCGGCGGTGGCGGCGGGCGCAGCAACACACGCGAACTGCTTGATACCCTGCTGTTGTGGAACCCGAAGGTGCAACTGGACGCCAACGGCCAGGCCGTGGTGATGGTGCCGCTCAATGACGCGCTGACCACCTTCAAGATTGTGGCAGTGGCTGACGCAGGCACCGGCCTCTTCGGCACGGGCCAGACCAGCATCAAGGCCACACAGGACCTGCAAATCATCAGCGGCCTGCCGCCACTGGTGCGGGAAGACGACCAGTTCCGCGCGCAACTGACGCTGCGCAACACCACCAAGGTGGCCATGAAGGTGGAAGTGAGCCCGCGCGCCACGATGCTGGACCTGAAACCGCAAATGGTAGACATCCCCGCGGGCGAAGCGCGTGAGGTGGCCTGGATAGTCACCGCGCCGGCGCAGCTCGCGTTCACACGCGCCGAAGCCATCCTGTGGGAGATCGAGGCCAAAGACACGATTTCCGGCGCACGCGACGGCCTCAAGGCGCGTCAGCGCATCATCCCGGCCGTACCACTGACCGTGCAGCAAGCCACACTGGTGCAGGTCGACGGCAGCTTCACGCTGGACGTGAACCCGCCGGCTGACGCCCTGCCCGGCCGCGGCGGCCTGAAGATGTCGCTGCAGCCGAAACTGGCCGAAGGCATGGACGGCGTGCGCGACTATTTCGCGATGTACCCGTTCATCTGCCTGGAGCAAAAAACCAGCAAGTCGGTGGGACTGCGCGACAGCAAGCTCTGGCAGACCGTGCTGGCACAACTGCCCAGCTACCTGGACAGTGATGGCCTGGCCAATTACTTCCCGCCGCGCGACGGCGAAGCCAATCGCGGCAGCGATGCACTGACGGCCTACCTGCTGGCCGCCACGCACGAAGCCTCTGGCCTCAACCCGGCGTTTGCCCTGCCCGACGATGCGCGCGCCCCCATGGAGCGCGGCCTGATCGCGTTTGTGGAAGGCCGTATCCAGCGCGAGTTCTGGAGCCCACGCAAAGACCTCGACGTGCGCAAGCTGGCCGCGCTGGAAGCGCTCTCGCGCTACGGCAAGGCGCAGGGCCGCATGCTGGGCAGCATCACGATTGCGCCCAACCAGTGGCCCACACACGCGGTGATCGACTGGCTCAATATCCTGAAACGCGTGGCCGATGTGCCGCAGCGTGAGCAGCGCATCGCCGAAGCCAACCAGGTGCTGCGTTCGCGCCTGTCCTTCCAGGGCACCAAGCTGATCTTCAGCACCGAGAAGGACGACTACTGGTGGTGGCTGATGACCAACGGTGATGTGAACACCGCGCGCCTGATGCTGGCCGTGATGGACGACCCCGCCTGGAAAGACGACATGGGCCGCCTGGCCAACGGCTTTATCGCGCGCCAGCAAAAGGGTGCGTGGCACACCACCACGGCCAACCTGTGGGGTGGCCTGGCCCTCGACAAGTTCTCGGCCAGGTTTGAAGCCACGCCGGTAGCGGGCGTGACCAAGGCGACGCTGGCAGCGGCAGCCGCCAGCGTAGCGAGCGTGGACTGGGCCAAGGTTGACCGCGTCAAGGCAACCGACGCAGCCGGCGCACCCAACCAGACCACCTTCTTCGGCGCACCGGCTTCGCCCGGCAACCTGCGCAACAACAGCATGTTCCTGCCCTGGGGCAGCGCAGCGAAGGACACGTTGACCGTGACGCATCAAGGCCCCGGGAAACCGTGGCTCACGTTGCAATCCATCGCGGCCATCCAGCTGAAGGCGCCTTTCAACGCTGGCTACCAAATCAAGAAAACGATCACCCCGGTGGAGCAGGCCGTCAAAGGCGTCTACACGCGCGGCGACGTGATCCGCATCACGCTCGAAGTCAACGCCAGCGCCGACATGACCTGGGTTGTGATCAGCGACCCGGTGCCGGGCGGCGCAACGATCCTCGGCGGCGGTCTGGGCCGTGATTCCGAAATTGCCACCAGCGGCGAAAAGAAAACCGGTGCGGGCTGGCCGGCGTTTGAAGAGCGCAGCTTTGAGGCCTTCCGCAGTTATTACGAATACCTGCCCAAGGGTGTGGTGAAGATGGAATACACCGTGCGACTGAACAACGTCGGTGACTTCGCTCTGCCGCCTAGCCGGGTCGAGGCCATGTATGCGCCCGAGATGTTTGGCGAGTCGCCGAATGCACGGGTGAAGGTGGAAGCCGCAAAATGATCCAGCGGCGTTCCCTGGCCGTCGCACTGGCTGCGGGCATTGCCCTGCCGCGCGGGGCGGCCGCGGCCGCCGCCGACTGGCAGCAACGCTCCGGCTACCCGGCCGGCTGGGGCGGCAACCGCAGTTGGACCGACAAGGACTACCGCGTCGGAAATTATTCCGGCGGCTATGAAACCATGTTCCGGGCGCGACCCATCGCCGCGCCCGCGCAGGCTTCCACGCTGAAGGCGGCATCGGCCGAAAGCCTCCAGGCCTTCGCGCCGGTCGCGCAATCGGCGGCGGACTATCTCAAGGCCTGGCCGGTGACCGGCCTGCTCATCGCGCGCAAGGGTACGGTGCTGCTGGAGTCCTACCAGTTCGACCGCAAACCCGACATGCGCATGACGAGCTGGTCCATGGCCAAGAGCGTGACGTCCCTGCTGCTGGGCATCTGCCTGGACCGCGGCCTGATCCGTTCCATGGACGACACGCCGCAGATGTACGTTGACGAACTGAAGGGCACGCTGCACGGCGGTATTGCCCTGCGCCACCTGGCCAATATGTCCAGCGGCGCGGCCATCCTGCACGACCGCGACAACCCCACGATCTACCCGCAAGCCCTCCTCGGCAGCGGCAGCGACCTGGAGACCGTGGTGCGCGGCTGGAACGCCGTGCAGGAGCCACCCGGCACACGCTACAACTACAACGAATTGTGCCCGTTGACCATCGGCATGGTCATCCGCCAGGTCACCGGCAAACCGCTGGCGGCCTTTTGCGAAGAAGCCCTGTGGCAGCCGCTGGGCGCAGAGGGCGGCGCCAGCTGGCTGTGCGACAGCAAAGGCAAGGAGTTCAACTGCATAGGCTTTGGCGCGCGGCTGCGCGACTGGGCGCGCCTGGCGCAGCTGATCGCGCAGGACGGCGCCATGGAAGGCCGCCAGGTCGTCAGCAAAAAATGGATAGACGAATGCTCCTCATGGTCGGCCGCCGATGCGCAAGTCCGGCACGGCACGGCCATGCGCGGCTTCGGCTACAAGAATTTCTTCTGGCATCCCAAGGCCGACGGCAGCTGGATGATGATGAATGGCCACCACGGACAGCGCGTGCTGGTAGACCGGGTGACGCAAACTGTGCTGGTGCAGACCGCGGTGGAATCCGAGGGGCCGTGGCAGGCGCAGCTGTTCCAGCTCTTCAACGCGGCGACGAAGATTGGGTTGCCGGCATGAAAAAGACTGGAGGCGTCAAAGTGAAACTTGCCCTTTATGCATTCATGCTCCTGGGCGCCAACCTGGTCCTTGCACAGTTCAGCACGCCTGCCGAGGGTGAATACGTGATCAGTGACGGTGCATCGGGCACGCTGCGGGTTCAGCCGCGCGGAAAGTTCGCGATAGAGACCACGGGAGCCAACGCACACGTATGCGACCTGGACGGCGTGATCGTCGATGGCAAGTCGAAGATCGGGAAATCCGCATGCCAGGTGAGCTTCAAGACCGAGGGCCAGGATGTCAAGGTCTCAACCAACGGCGCCGACGCATGCCGCGATTTCTGCGGCATGCGGGCATGGTTTGAGGGGACGTACCGCAAGCCTGAGCCTCTTTGCGTGCGCAAGAGCATTAATGAGTCGAAGAAGAATTTCAAGAAGAGTTATGTGGCGAAAGACTACGCTGCCGCCTTGGCTGTGATCCAGCCTGTTGCAATGCAGTGCAAGTCATTCCTCCATTGGATTGAATCGGCCTGGGTATTGAACGACCTTGCTCTCACACAATTCAAGCTGGGTGACCGCGCGGCCTGCATCAAGACTTTGCAAGGCCTCGCGCCTGACGCCGCAAAGTCTGACGATGAAATCAAGGGGAGCTACCCTCCTAGCGATTCAGAGGCCTATCTGCCGGTGGTGCAAGCCACCCGGACCAACCTGAGACTTTGCACAAAGAAATGAATCGCGAGCCGAAACGCATTTTCACAAGCTTGACGCTGGCCCTTGCTCTGGCGGGCGGGGCGATATCGCCTGCCCATGCCGTCGCCACCTTCGACGAAGTCAAACGCGACTTCCGCCCCTCCGACACGCTCATCCTCGACCGCAGTGGTGAAGTCATCCAGCGCCTGCGCATCGACAGCGCCGTGCGGCGCGGCCAGTGGGTAGCGCTGCCCGATGTGTCGCCGGCCCTGCGCACGGCACTGATTCTGAGTGAGGACAAGCGCTTTTACGAGCACAGCGGTGTGGACTGGCGCGCTGTCTCTGCAGCGGCCTGGGGCAATCTGTGGAACACCAAAACCCGCGGCGCTTCCACCCTCAGCATGCAGCTGGCCGGACTGCTCGACGAGGACTGGCGCGCCGGTGCGGGTGGCCGCAGCATGGCGCAAAAGGTGGGGCAGACCGTGTCGGCCCAGGTGCTGGAGGCACGCTGGCGCAAGGACCAGATCCTGGAGGCATACCTGAATCTTGTGCCGTTTCGCGGCGAACTTGTCGGCATCGACGCGCTGAGCCGCACACTGTTTGGCAAGGCTGCGCATGGGCTGGATGAGCGCGAGGCCGCGATCGCCGCCGCGCTGGTGCGTGCGCCCAACGCCAAGGCCGCGCAGGTGTCACAGCGAGCTTGCGGCGTGCTGAAAACCATGCAAGCGCCGGCCAAGGCCGACTGCGAGGGTCTGGACCTGCTTGCCACTGCCGCGCTGCAGCGCAAGGCGTTTGACCCGAGTGAAGGCGTGGCGCCGCACCTGGCGCGCCGGCTGCTCGCGGCCCAGGCCGATACCCCCGGGCGTACGGGCGTGCCCCGCACGCTGGTTTCTACCGCACGCGCGCCGCTGCAACGTTTTGCCGTGCAGACCCTGACCCAGCAGCTGCGCGAGCTGCGCGGCCGCCACGTCGAAGACGGCGCCATTGTCGTGCTGGACAACGCCACCGGCGAGGTGCTGGCCTGGGTAGGTTCGTCGGGCGAACTGAGCGGCGCCGCCGAAGTCGACGGTGTGATGGCACTGCGCCAGCCGGGCTCCACGCTCAAGCCGTTTTTGTATGCAGAGGCCATTGCCGAGCGCCGCATCACCGCAGCGTCGCTGCTCGAAGATTCGTCCTCGCAGATCCAGACCGCGGGCGGGCTCTACATTCCGCAAAACTACGACCGCCAGTTCAAGGGCCTGGTATCGGCCCGCACCGCACTCGGTGCGTCGCTGAACGTGCCGGCCGTGCGTACGCTGGTGATGGTGACGCCCGATGCCTTTCACAAACAGCTCAAAGCCGTGGGCCTGCCGCTCAAGGAGTCGGGTGACTATTACGGCTACAGCCTGGCGCTGGGCAGCAGCGAGGTGTCTTTGCTGTCCCTCACCAATGCCTACCGCACGCTGGCCAACGGCGGTCGCTACAGCGCGACTTCGCTGGCGAGAAACCCCAAACCGGTCTTCAAGCCCGCGCTGGATGCACGCGCGGCCTTTATCGCCACCGACATCATGGCCGACCCGATGGCGCGCGCCCGCACCTTCGGCACCGACAGCATCCTGGCCACCCGCTTCTGGAGCGCCGTGAAAACCGGTACCAGCAAGGACATGCGCGACAACTGGGCCATGGGCTTCTCGCAGCGCTACACCGTGGGCGTGTGGGTGGGCAATGCCAGCGGCGCGCCCATGTGGGACGTGAGCGGCACCACGGGCGCCGCCCCCATCTGGGCGGCGGTGATGAATTACCTGCATAAAACCGAACCCAGCCGCGCGCCGTTGCCGCCCGCCGGCCTGGTGCAAAGCCAGACCCGGTTTGGCAACCAGGGCGGCACGCCGCTCGAAGCAGCCCGCAACGAATGGTTCCTGAAAGGCACGGAGCAAACCGTTTTTGCTATGAATTCAGGAGCTGGTAGCGCCCGATCTGAAAGGGCTACAGCACGAAATGGCTTGAGAAAACCGGTTGCCGAACCCGACGCCCCGCCCCGCATCACCGCCCCTGCCTCCGGCACCATCATTGCCCTGGACCCGGACATCCCGCCGAAACACCAGCGCGTCAGCTTCAGCGCCGAAGGCCGCGGCACGCGCTGGCTGATGGACGGCAAGGAGTTTGCGCGCGGGGCCCAAGCGCAGTGGATGCCCTGGCCGGGCCGGCATGTGGTGCAACTGGTCGATGCCGGCGGCAAGGTGGCCGACGAGATACGGCTCGAAGTGCGCGGTGCCGGTGTGCGCGAAGCCAGCGTGCGCGGCGGCGCGACTGCGGCACGTTGATCTTTCCAGCGCCGGCATCCGACAACGCTGTACCGGCCATGCTCTACCCCAAACCTTCCATGCTTCACCTTCAACGCGCCCCGTTATTTCCTTCAGCGGCTGAAACCCGGCGTTTTTTCTATAGAACGCTGGTTGTTCTGTGGGTGGCGCTGTGCATGCTGGCGGCGGGTGATGCCATGGCAGCACCGGCGCGTGCCGGACAGACAGACGTGCCGTCCGATGCCGCACAGGGAGCCACGCCGAGCGATACCGCGCAAATCGCCACGCCCGCCGGTGCCGTCCGGGTGCAGGTTCCGCCTTACAGCGCGCGCGTGCTCGACACCACCGGCACGCTGAACACAGCCCAGGTCGCGGCCCTGAACGAACAAATCCTGGCAATCGAAGCAGACACGCGCGCAGCAGTCGTCGTGTACATGCTGCCGACCACGGGCGAAGACTCCATCGAGGAATACGCCACGCGCGTGTTTGAGAAATGGAAACTCGGCGACACCCAGCGCGACGACGGCATCCTGATCCTGGTGGCACTGGAGGACAGGCGCATGCGCATCGAGGTGGGCCAGGGCCTGGAGGGCACCGTGCCCGACGTGCTGGCGGGCCGCATCATCGACCAGGACATGAAGCCGCGGTTTCGCAAGAACGACTACGCGGGCGGACTGGAAGCGGCCATCAGCCACATCGGCGCGCTGGTGCGGGGCGACATTGACCCCCCGGAAGCGAGCCGCGGTGGCATCACGCCCTTTGGCTGGGCTTTTATTGCCGCACTGCTGTGGGGTTTTGCCGTGGGCGTGGTTCGGGCGCGCCGCACCTGGAAGTGGCCGGTGACGGTCGGCGTCGTCGCGGCCGTCCCGGCGGTGGCGGTGGTTGTCCTGAAGAGTCCCGCCATCGGCGCCATCCTGCTCTCTTTCCCCGTGCCGCTGGCGTTTGCGCTGGGGTTCGGCTGCGGCCGTTCCCGCACGGTGCGCCTGGTGACGGGTGGTATCGCACTGGCGATCAGCGCCATGGTCGGCATTGCCTTCGTGGTGGGCGCCAACCGCTTCGGTTTGGGCCTGCTCTACGCCCTGGGAGGCGGTATAGGCTGTTTACTGCTCGGCCTGATCGCCATGGGTATGCGCGCGGCCTACAAACGCAGCCTGGTGGAGTTTGGCGTGCGCAGCGCCCTGGTGGCCTGCGTTGTGGGGTATGTGGCGTTTCAAAACCCGCCAGACCTGCTTCTAACTGACTGGGAATCCTGGATGCCGACAGGCATGGCATTCGGGCTGGCGATGCTGTTCGGCTTCTTCACGGGGGGTTCCGGCAGCAGCAGTGGGCGCGATGACCGGGATGGCAGCAGCTCGTCGGGCAGCAGTTCGAGCTCCAGCTCGAGCAGCCGGAGTTCGTCGGGTGGCTCCAGCAGCGGTGGTGGGTCGTCCGGCAGCTGGTAAGAGACGGCGGCGGCGGCGGCGGGGGTGTGGAAATAATTTCAGCCCCGCCAGCGCGGGATGCGCGCCGCCGGCCCAGGCTCATTTTGCGTTCACGATGCCCTTGAAGTCATAGGGCACCACAATGGTATGCACCTTGCCTGCGGCAACGCCTTCGGCGATCTTCAGGTTGGCCATGGCGTTCATGTAGCCAATCGCGCCCGCGTTGGCGTTCAAGGCAGCAATGCGCTCAGCCTCCTTTTTGGCGGTCTGCACCTCGACCTCTTTGGTTTTCAGCTCGTTCTGCGCCCGCACCAGTTCGTTGGCACTCTGAACAATCACATCGGCGGGGGTAATGGCACGTACCTGGATCTGGGAAAMCGTGATCTTGTCCGCCAGCTTTTCCTCGGTCAGCGTCTTGATGACGTTTTCGCGGATTTTCTGCTCAATCGCCGGCCGGTTGTCGGCCATCTTGAGCGATTCATATTCGCGCGCCACCTTGTAAGCCGCATTGCGCGCGCTCATCGCCACATAGTTCTGCATCAGCAGGATATCGCCGCCTTTGTCCGACAGGCCATGGAAGGTCCGGTTTTTGGTGGTCCATAGCTCGGAAACGGCCGTCGGATTGACGTTATAGACCACCGTCATGTCAAAGTCCTTGACGGTTGAGTTGTCGGACGCCAGCGGGGTCATGTTGTCCACGGCCACCGCCACGTCCTGAATCTTGAAGGTCAGGATATCGCCGATCAGCGTCTGGTTAAAGGAGCCCGGCAGACGCTCGGTCGGGTCTGTGGTTTTGTCAAAGTTGATGCGCAAGCCCACTTCGCCGGTTTCAATGCGGGTACATCCGGCCAGCAGTGCGAGCGTCAGGACTGGAA
>NZ_JBFUCA010000015.1:0-18546 GCF_056405475.1 Polaromonas sp. P1_G4 | reverse complement strand
GGGCCAGGATGTCCAGACCGGAGTCGCGGTCCAGGCCCAGCGTGAGCTGGGTCAAATCGTTCGAACCAATCGAGAAACCGTCGAAGAACTCGAGGAACTCGTCGGCCAGTATGGCGTTGCTGGGCACCTCRCACATCATGATCACGCGCAGGCCCTGCTCGCCGCGCTTGAGGCCGTGCTGGGCCAGCAGGTCCGTGACCTTTTTGGCCTGGCCCAGGGTGCGTACAAATGGCACCATGACCTCGACGTTGACCAGACCCATGTCGTTGCGCACGCGTTTGAGCGCCTCGCACTCCATGGCAAAGGCCTCGCCAAAATCGGGGCTAAGGTAGCGCGATGCGCCGCGAAAGCCCAGCATCGGGTTTTCTTCCTCGGGCTCGTAGCGTGAGCCGCCGATCAGCTTGCGGTATTCGTTGGACTTGAAGTCCGACAGACGCACGATCACCGGCTTGGGCCAAAAGGCTGCCGCGATCGTGGCCACGCCTTCGGTCACCTTGTCGACATAAAAGGCACGTGGCGAGGCATGGCCGCGCGCCACGCTTTCCACTGCTTTTTTCAGGTCGGCATCCACATTGGGGTAATCAAGAATCGCCTTGGGGTGCACACCGATGTTGTTGTTGATGACAAATTCCAGCCGTGCCAGGCCAACGCCGTGATTGGGGATCTGGCAGAAATCAAACGCCAGCTGCGGGTTGCCGACATTCATCGTGATCTTCAGGTCGATAGGCGGCATCTCACCACGCTGCACTTCCGTCACTTCGGTTTCCAGCAGACCGTCATAAATGTTACCGGTATCGCCCTCAGCGCAGCTCACGGTGACGAGCATGCCATCTTTCAGCGTTTCGGTGGCGTCGCCGCAGCCGACCACGGCCGGGATACCCAGCTCGCGCGCGATGATGGCGGCGTGGCAGGTGCGCCCGCCGCGGTTGGTCACGATGGCGCTGGCGCGCTTCATCACCGGTTCCCAGTTCGGGTCGGTCATGTCGGTCACCAGGATGTCGCCGGCCTGCACCTGGTCCATGTCCTTGATGTCGTGCACGATGCGGACCGCGCCCGTGCCGATCTTCTGGCCGATCGCGCGGCCTTCTGCCAGCACGGTGCCGGTGCCCTTGAGCTTGTAGCGCTGCTCTGCCTTGCCCTTGGACTGGCTCTTCACAGTCTCGGGGCGCGCCTGCAGGATGTAGAGTTCGCCGTCGATGCCGTCTTTGCCCCACTCGATGTCCATCGGGCGGCCATAGTGGGCCTCGATGATCAATGCATAGCGGGCGAGTTGCTCGACGTCGGTGTCRTTCAGCGAATAGCGGTTGCGCAGCTCGGTCGGCACATCAGTGGTCTTGACCAGCTTGCCGCCGGCTTTTTTCTCGTCGGCGCTGGTGAACTCCATCTGCAGCAACTTGCTGCCCAGGTTGCGGCGAATGACGGCGCGTTTGCCCGCTTTGAGCATGGGTTTATGCACGTAAAACTCGTCAGGGTTGACGGCGCCCTGCACCACCGTCTCGCCCAGGCCGTAGCTGGAGGTGATGAACACCACGTCTTCAAAGCCGCTTTCGGTGTCGATGGTGAACATCACGCCGGCAGCACCCTTGTCGCTGCGCACCATGCGCTGGATACCGGCTGAAAGCGCCACGTCGGAATGGGCAAAGCCCTGGTGAACCCGGTAGCTGATGGCGCGGTCGTTGTACAGCGAGGCGAACACCTCTTTCATCTTGTGCAGCACGTCCTCGATGCCGACGACGTTCAGGAAGGTTTCCTGCTGGCCGGCAAACGACGCGTCCGGCAAGTCCTCTGCCGTGGCGGATGAGCGCACCGCAAAGCTGGCCTGGGCATTGCCGGCGCTGAGGGCGGCAAAACTGTCGCGAACGGCTTTTTCCAGATCGGCCGGGAAAGGCTGGGCTTCCACCAGCTTGCGGATTTTGGCGCCGGCTTYGGCCAGCGCACGCACGTCATCGGTGTTGAGCGTGTCCAGCACGCCGTTGATTTTTTTGTCGAGGCCGTCATGCGCCAGGAACACGCGAAAGGCGTGGGCCGTAGTGGCAAATCCGGTGGGAACACGAACCCCGTTCGGGCCGGTCGGCAGTTGCGAAATCATTTCGCCGAGGCTGGCGTTCTTGCCGCCGACAGACTCGACGTCTGTCATCCTCAGGTTTTCAAACGGTACGACCAGGGCGGTCGCCTCAAACAGCTTGGACATGAAAATACTCCGGGAGGTTTAAAAACCGGGGAATTCACCATGCGCGGCAAGCAACCTTGTTGTTGTTGGAAGGGGTTGTGGCGGGGCATGATGTGACAAACTGGATAATTGCCACGATTGTAGGGGCCTCGGGCCCGGCGTGCCGTGTCAGGCTTTCACCCGGCTTTCAACCAGCGAAACCCTTATTTCCMCTCCCTGTCCCTCATTTATCCCCTTCCCATGTCCCAACGCACCGTATTTTTCATCTCTGACGGTACCGGCATCACCGCTGAAACCTTTGGTAACGCCATCCTGGCGCAGTTTGAATTCAAGCCGCGCCACGTGCGCCTGCCTTTTATCGACAGCGTGGACAAGGCCCACCAGGCGATCCGGCAGATCAATCACACGGCCGAAGTCGAGGGCAAACGCCCCATCGTCTTCACGACGCTGGTGAACATGGAGATCCTCGCGGTCATCAAGGCCCACTGCAACGGCATGCTGCTGGACATGTTCGGCATGTTTGTGGCGCCGCTGGAGGGTGAGCTGGGCATCAAGTCCAACCACCGGGTAGGCCGGTTTTCAGACGCGTCCAAAAGCAAGGAATACGACGACCGCATCGAGGCGATCAATTTCTCGCTGGCGCATGACGACGGCCAGAGCAACCGCGACCTGGCCGGTTCGGACGTCATTCTGGTGGGCGTGAGCCGCAGCGGCAAGACGCCGACCTCGCTTTACCTGGCCATGCAGTACGGCCTGAAGGCTTCCAACTACCCATTGATCCCCGAAGATTTCGAGCGCCGCCAGCTGCCGCCGGCGCTGGTGCCACACCGCAAGAAGATCTTCGGGCTGACCATCGCGCCCGAGCGACTGGCGCAGATCCGCAATGAGCGCCGGCCCAACTCCAAATACGCCAGCCTGGAGAACTGCCGCGACGAAATCCACGAGGCCGAAGCCATGATGCGGCGCGAAGGCATACGTTGGCTGTCAACCACCACCAAGTCGATTGAAGAGATCGCCACCACCATCCTGCAGGAAATCCGGCCGGAGCGGCTGGAGTACTGAGGCGGGGCCATGCACATCCCATGCCTCCGCACGGATGCACAAGGTGAGCATTCATCGAAGCAGGGGTCAGCGTCGACACAGATTTCCCGATGCATGGCGGCTGAAGCCGTTTTTTCCCGGGGATCGGGTGAGTTGCTACTGATTTGATAGCTGCTTGCGCCCGTCCCTATTGGCCAGAAAGCATTTTTTAGCGAAAAATAGAGCCTTGGGCCTGGCTAAAAATTTCGCATGAAATCAGCCGTTGACCCAATCCCGACATGCGCGAGCAGCTATCTTTTTTATAGCAACGCCAGGTCAGCCCAGCACCGCCACCCCCTTGACCTGCGCGTACACACGGCTGCCGGGCTGCAATTGCAAGGCTTCCGCCGACTTCTGGGTGAGYCGCGCCAGCAGTGTGCTGCCGCCGGCGTCYAGGCCGACCATCACCTGTCCCGGGCTGTCGGCGGAAAGGCCGGTGACGGTAACCGCAAAGATGTTCTGCACACTGGTGCCCTCCTGGCGCTCAAGCGTCAGGCTCACGTCACGCGCCTGGATGCGCACGCGCACGCGCTGGCCGACCTGCAGCGAAGGGTTGAGCAGGCTGATGCGTCCGCCGGGAAACTCGGCATGGCTCATGTGCCATTCGGGTTCAACGGCGCTGATCACGGCATCTATCACCGCGGCTGCGGCGTCGCCGTGCGCCAGCGGCAGGTCCAGCCGCGTCATCAGCTCGCGCGTCGGGCCTGAGGCCGTGACGCGGCCGGCGTCCAGCAGCACCAGGTGGTCGGCCAGCCGGGCGACCTCATCCGGCGCGTGGCTGACGTAGAGCACGGGCATGTCGAGTTCGTCATGCAGGCGCTCCAGGTAAGGCAGGATTTCGGCCTTGCGGGCGATGTCCAGCGAGGCCAGGGGCTCGTCCATCAACAAAAGCTGCGGACTGGTGGCCAGCGCCCGCGCGATGGCCACGCGCTGGCGCTCGCCGCCCGAAAGCGTGCCGGGCATGCGCCGCATCAGTTTTTGCAAGCCCAGCAATTCAATGGCGTGTTCCAGCGAGATGCGGCGCTGGGCAGCCGGCACGCGGCGCTGGCCGAAATCGAGGTTGCTGTGCACGTCCAGGTGGGCGAACAGACTTGCTTCCTGGAATACATAGCCCAGCGGCCGCTGATGCACCGGCAAGAAGACACCGGCCTTGTCGTCTTGCCAGACCTCGCCATTGACCGAGAGATGGCCGGTTGCTGCACGCTCCAGACCGGCAATGCTGCGCAGCAGGCTGGTTTTGCCCGACCCCGAAGGACCAAAGACGGCCGTGACGCCGCGCCCAGGCAAGTCCAGCGACACGTCGAGCGAGAAATCGGTGAAGACACGATGAAACGAGGCGGAGATGCCGCCTCCGAGAACGCTGGCCGGCCTCATGCGCCCTGCCCTTTGCGCCGGCCCGGCTGCAAGGCATTGAAGGTATAGAGCRCCAGCAGCACCAGAAAGGAAAACGCCAGCAGGCCGCCGGCCAGCCAGTGCGCCTGGCTGTATTCGAGCGCTTCCACATGGTCGTAGATCTGCACAGACATCACGCGTGTCTTGCCGGGAATGTTGCCCCCCATCATGAGCACAATGCCGAACTCGCCCACTGTGTGCGCAAAGCCCATGACGGTGGCGGTCAGGTAGGCGGGCCGGGCCAGCGGCAGCACCACGCTGAAAAAGGTATCCAGCGGCGAGGCTCGCAAGGTGGCAGCGGCTTCCAGCGGCCGTTCGCCAATTGCCTCAAAGGCGTTTTGCAGCGGCTGCACCACGAAAGGCATGGAATACAGCACCGATCCCACCACGAGCCCGGCAAAGGTAAACGGCAGCACGCCCCAACCCAGCGACTGCGTGAGCTGGCCCACCGGGCCGTTCGGCCCCATCAGTACCAGCAGATAAAAACCCAGCACCACTGGAGGCAAAACCAGCGGCAAGGCCACCAGCGCACCCACCGGCCCTTTGAGCCATGAACGCGTACGCGCCAGCCACCACGCCAGCGGCGTGCCGGCCAGCAGCAACACCACGGTGGTGGTGGCCGCCAGCCGAAAGGTCAGCACCAGTGCCTGAAGGCTTGCATCGTCGAGCATGATTCAGTGTCGCCTCTATGCCGCTTCTGTGCCGCGTTCAGGGCTCGTAGCCGAAGGAGCGGATCACCGCCCTGGCCTTCTCTGTTTTCAAAAAAGCCATCAGCTGCACCGCGGCCTTGCTGTCTTTGGCCTTGGCCAGCAGCACCGCATCCTGGCGAATCGGGCTGTGCAAGCTACCGGGAACAATCCACGCCGAGCCCGACCTGATCTTGCCGCCTTCGTAGACCTGCGAGAGCGCGATAAAACCCAGCTCCGCATTGCCGGTCGAGACAAAGCTGAAGGCCTGGCCGATGCTTTCGCCTTGCACCAGTTTGGGCTCCAGGGCGGCTTGCAGGCCCAGCTTATTCATGGTCTCGACGGCGGCAGCACCGTAGGGCGCGAGCTTGGGCGCAGCGATGGCGATCTTTTTGAAGTCGCCCTTTTTCAGGACCTCGCCCTGCGCATCAACCACGCCAGGCTGGGCCGACCAAAGCACCAGCTTGCCCGTGGCATAGGTAAAGCGGCTACCGTTCACGGCCGCGCCCTCCTTCTCCAGCTTTGCGGGAGTCTCGTCGTCGGCCGCGAGGAAGACCTCAAACGGCGCGCCATGGGTGATCTGCGCATAAAACTTGCCGGTGGCGCCAAAGGTCAGCACCGCTTTGTGGCCCGTATCTTTTTCAAAGTCCGCGGCGATCAGTTTCATGGGCGCGGTGAAATTGGCTGCCACAGCGACCTGGACTTCCTCCGCCAATGCAGCAGCCGATGCCAGCACGAGGCACAGAGCCGGCAGCCAGCGCAACGCAGTTTTGAACATGATGAAACTCTGGTGATGAAAGCTGGGGAGATGACAGGGACGAAGGCGAAGATGCGTTTTGAAAGAAAGTCACTCCTGTCGATTCGCTATTCTATTTTAGAATAGCGGTATCTGTCTCGAGGCTCCCATGAAAAAAGCCGCCAATTCCTCGCCCGCCGCATCCTCCTTCGCAAGCGCCTTCAGCCATGAACCGGCCGACAAGCGCATCGAGATCCTGCGCCTGGTCGGCGAAAGCGGCTCGATCTCGCAGGCAGCGCGGCAAGCCAAGGTCAGCTACAAGGCCGCCTGGCAAGCCATCGACACCTTGACCAACCTGGCCGGTGTGGCGCTGGTGGAGCGCGCTGTGGGCGGGTCGGGCGGCGGCGGCGCCACCCTGACGCCGGCGGGCCATAAGCTGCTGGCAGTGGCAGGTCTTTTGAACGACTCCCGCAGCAAGGTGCTGTCCGCCTTCAAGTCCGATGAACTGCTGCTGCCACGCGCGCTACCGGTACTGTCCAACATGAGCGTACGCACCAGCATGCGCAACCAGTTGCCCTGCCAGGTTGAGAAGATCGAGGTGCACGGCCAGATGGCGCGTGTGCACCTGAGGCTGGCTGGTGAGGCACTGCTGGTTTCGCGCATCACCAAAGCCAGCGCGGAACTGCTGGGCTTGCAGAAAGGGCAAACGGTACTGGCCCTGTGCAAGGCTACGGCGGTGGCCGTGCGTGAGCCGGCGGTTCCCGCACGACCAGAGGTTTGCGTATTGAGCGGCCGTGCGGTTCGGATCAGCCGCGGCGCCACGGGCGACGAAGTGTCGATGCAACTAGACGGAGGCCTGCAGCTGGTCGGCTTTGCGCCTGCCGGCAGCAGCCTCAAAGTTCGCTCCCCGGTACAGGCCCTAGTCGACGAATCAGCCCTCGTAATTGCCCTTTCGGCCTGATCGTCAGGCCGGCGCTTCAAAAAGGTATTGGCGCTGCAATGCCATACCGTCCTGCTGCTCTACCGCGTGAGCCGTCACACCCCACACGTTCCGGATGCACAAAGGCGTCAGCACGTCGGTCGTAGCGGCGAATAACAAGAATGGACAGTCAAAATCCGCCGCATCGCGCCTATTCGATAAATAGTTAATATCTATCGATATACTATATTTAAAAGAGTTATACTATCGTCTCAAAAGCATTTTTACCCGTTCTTTAACCCAGCATAGGAAGCCATCCAGATGTCCCTGATCAATACCCAAGTCCAGCCTTTCAAAACCCAAGCCTTCCTCAATGGCAAGTTCATCGACGTTTCAGACGAATCGCTGAAGGGCAAATGGTCGGTCCTGATCTTCATGCCGGCTGCGTTCACCTTCAACTGCCCTACCGAGGTCGAAGATGCTGCCGACAACTACGCCGAATTCCAGAAAGCCGGTGCTGAGGTCTACATCGTGACCACCGACACGCATTTCTCGCACAAGGTGTGGCACGAAACCTCCCCTGCTGTCGGCAAGGCCAGGTTCCCGCTGGTGGGCGACCCGACCCACACGCTGACCAAAGCCTTTGACGTGTTCATCCCTGAAGAAGGCCTGGCGCTGCGCGGCACCTTTGTGATCAACCCCGAAGGCGTCATCAAGACTGCTGAAGTGCACTCCAACGAGATCGCACGTGACGTCAAGGAAACCCTGCGCAAGCTGAAGGCAGCCCAGTACACCGCCGCTCACCCCGGCCAGGTCTGCCCTGCCAAGTGGAACGAAGGCGCCAAGACGATCGCCCCGTCCATCGACCTCGTCGGCAAGATCTAAGAACAGGTCTAACGCCCTGCAGCCTTCCTGACGAAGGCCCGGGCCCCGGCACACGCGTGTGTGCCGTCCCGGGCTTTTTTGTTCCTCATTGAAATTGAAAGTGACACTGCCATGCTCGACGACGCCACCAAAGCCCAACTGAAAAGCTATCTCGAACGCGCCACTGCGCCCATCGAAATCGTCGCTTCGCTCGACGGCAGCGAGGCTTCGGGTGAAGTACTGTCGCTGCTGAAAGATGTGGCCGAGTCTTCGCCCCTGGTCAAACTGACCGAAAGCCGCGACGACCCGCACCGCAAGCCCTCGTTTTCGATCAACCGCCCCGGTGAAAACCACGGCCCGCGTTTTGCCGGCCTGCCCATGGGTCATGAATTCACCTCGCTGATCCTGGCGCTGCTGCAGATTGGCGGCTACCCGCCCAAAGTAGAGCAACCCGTGCTCGAGCAGGTCCGCGCGCTCGACGGCGATTTCGACTTCGAGGTCTATGTCTCGCTGACCTGCCACAACTGCCCCGACGTGGTCCAGGCGCTGAACCTGATGACGGTGCAGAACCCCCGCATCAAGACCACGATGATCGAAGGCGGCACCTTCCAGGACGAAGTGAAAGAGCGCGAGATCATGGGCGTGCCCACGGTCTTCCTCAACGGAACCATGTTCGGAAACGGCCGCRTGAGCCTGGAGGAAATCCTGGCCAAGATCGACACCAGCGGCGTCGAACGTGAAGCCAAGATCATCGACAAAAAGGAAGCCTTCGACGTGCTGATCGTCGGCGGCGGCCCGGCCGGCGCGGCAGCGGCCGTGTATGCCGCGCGCAAGGGCATCCGCACCGGTGTGGCGTCCGAGCGTTTCGGCGGCCAGGTACTGGACACCCTGGGCATCGAGAATTTCATCTCCATCAAGGAAACCGAAGGCCCCAAATTTGCCCACGCGCTGGAAGAGCACGTGCGCAACTACGACGTGGACATCATGAACCTGCAGCGCGCCAAGGCGCTGGTACCGAACAGCGGGCCGGACAAAAACCTGATCGAAGTGCAGCTCGAAAGCGGCGCCTCGCTCAGGAGCAAGTCCATCGTGATCTCGACCRGTGCACGCTGGCGCAACATCAATGTTCCCGGCGAGCATGAGTTCAAGAACAAGGGCGTGGCCTACTGCCCGCACTGCGACGGCCCGCTCTTCAAGGGCAAGCGCGTGGCGGTGATCGGCGGCGGCAACTCGGGCGTCGAGGCGGCGATTGACCTGGCCGGCATCGTTGGCCACGTGACGCTGATCGAGTTCGACACTGCGCTGCGCGCCGACGCCGTGCTGCAGCGCAAGCTGAACAGCCTGCAGAACGTGACGGTGTTCACCAACGCGCAAACGACCGAAATCACCGGCGACCAGAAGGTCAATGGCCTGGTCTACAAAGACCGCGCCAGCGGCGAGCTGAAAACCGTTGAGCTTGAAGGTGTGTTCATCCAGATCGGCCTGGTGCCCAACACCGACTGGCTCAAGGGCGTGGTGGACCTGTCCAAACACGGCGAGATCATCGTCGACGCCAAGGGCCAGACCTCTGTGCCGGGCGTGTTCGCGGCGGGTGACGTGACGACCGTGCCCTTCAAGCAGATCATCATCGCGGCCGGTGAAGGCGCGAAGGCGGCGCTCAGTGYGTTTGACTACCTGATCCGCAGCCCCATCACTGTGCAGTGATGCAGTGATGGGATACCCGAAAAGGCCGTCCTCTCCGGGCGGCCTTTTTTTGCGCGGTTTTTCACCGGAATTCCCCTGGGGCTTGCAGGGACCAAGATGAGAATTACTCTCATCTAGTGGTATAGTTCGCAGCGCCCTACTCGCTAGCCAAACAACCCGGCAGCCTTCTCGTGCTGCCAGGCGTAGCAAGCCAACAACCCGCCCACAGGCCCCCTGAAATTTCGTCACCTATCGTGGCGTCAGGGGCTGCTGTGCGCACGCCAGTTCCCTGGCGATCCTCCCCAGGAGTTTTGACTTGCTCACCTCGCATCCGCCGCACGCCGCGCGCCACCTTGCACCGTTCGCCATCCTTTCTCTGATCGCCGCGCTTCAAGGCGCATATGCCCAGACAGCGGCCGAGACAACCCTTCGCGAAGTGCAGGTGCGCTCCGACCAGGAGAAAGAGACCGCCACCGGCCCGGTGATCGGCTACCGCGCCAAAAGGGCTTCTACCGCGACCAAGACCGACACGCTGCTGTCCGAAACGCCGCAGGCCGTGACCGTCATCACCAGCCAGCAGATTACCGACCAGGGTGCCAACAACCTGCAGGACGCCCTGGGCTACGCCGCCGGCGTGCGCTCCGATGCCTATGGACTGGATTCACGAACCGACTCGGTGCGTGTGCGCGGCGCCAGCCCGGACAACTACCTGGACGGCCTGCGTGAAGCCTACGGCTACTACACCAGCCGCACACGCGCAGACCCTTACACCCTGGAGCGCCTGGAGGTACTGCGCGGCCCRTCGGGCATGCTGTTCGGCGCGGGCACGGCGGCCGGCGTCATCAACATGGTCAGCAAAAGGCCGCAAACCGAAACCCAGCGCGAAGTGGGCGTGCAGTTCGGCAGCAACGGCCGCAAGCAGCTCCAGCTTGACCTGACCGGCCCGCTGACGGAAGATGGTGAATGGCTGTACCGGCTGGTCGCACTCAAACGCAGCTCCAACACGCAGGTTGACTTCGTACCCGACGACCGCAGCCTGATCGCGCCGTCGCTCACCTGGCGGCCCAATGCTGCCACCTCGCTCACGTTGCAGGCACTGTGGCAAAAAGACAAGAGCGGCTCAACCTCGCAGTTCTTTCCCTGGGAAGGCACGCTGCTGCCCAACCCGAACGGCCAGTTGCCGACCAACCGCTTCATCGGTGAACCGGGCGACTACTACGACTCCGAGCGCAAATCCATCGGCTGGCTGTTTGAGCACAAGTTCAACGACACCTGGACGGTGCGCCAGAACTTTCGCCACGCCACCAACGAGAACGACAACCGCTACCACTACGGCGACTTCTTCACCAGCCCCGGCAGTTGGGGGTCTGACCCGGTGACCAAGCGGCGCTTGGGCCGCATCAACGACAGCTCGCTCACACGCAACCGCATCACCGCGCTGGACAACCACGCCGAGGGCCATTTCACCACCGGCGCGCTCAAGCACACGCTGCTGGTGGGCGCGGACTTTGCGCGCCACAGCGAGAACACCTGGGCGGGCGCCACGGTCAGTGATATCGACGCCTACGCGCCCATCTACGGCAACCTGCTCATCCCCGTACGCGCGGCCCTGCCGGGCACCACGCAACGGCAAACAGGCCTGTATCTGCAGGACCAGATGAAGCTGGACAACTGGATCGTGACGACGGGCCTTCGCCATGACAAGTCCGTGTCGGGCGCCGAAGGCCGCCCTGATGAAGAAACCTCGGCCACCACCAGGCGCCTGGGCCTGATGTATGCCCACCCCTCGGGCTGGTCGCCCTATGTGAGCTACAGCGAATCCTTCACCCCGCAGGCCGCCATCAAGGGTCAACTCTTCACGCCGCTGCGCGGTGAGCAATGGGAACTGGGCCTGAAATACGAGCCGGCGGGCCGCGCACTGGCTTATAGTGCCGCGCTCTACGACCTGCGCGAGAAAAACCAGATTGCCTCGCCGCTGCCCAATGTCTACACCCAGGTTGGCGCCACGCGCACCAAAGGGCTGGAGCTGGAAGTCAAGGGCTCCGTCACGTCCAATCTGGAGCTGGTCGCGCACTACAACTACACCGAGCTGGACAAGCAGCTCGAAGGCTTGCCCCAGCACCAGGCCAGCGCCTGGGCCAGGTACCGCTTCTCCATCGCCGGCATGAATGGCTTTTCGGCGGGCGCCGGTGTGCGCTGGATGGGCGCTTTCCGGGACCAGCAAGGCGGCGGCAGCGGCCCCGAAATCCCCGCAGCCGCGCTGCTGGATTTGATGTTCGCCTACGACACCGCGAACTGGCGCTACGCCGTCAACATCAACAACGCGACCGACAAGACCTACTTCAGCACCTGCCTGGCCCGCGGCGACTGCTGGTATGGCGCGCGGCGCACGGTGGTGGCCAGCGCTACCTACCGCTTCTAGACGACAAGAAGGAGAGCCACGATGACCACGACCAGCCCCACGGGCAAGAAGACGGCGATGGACAGCCGGCGCATCAAGACCTGGACCTGGGTGCACAAATGGAGCAGCCTGGTTTGCACGGTCTTCATGCTGCTGCTGTGCCTGACCGGGCTGCCGCTGATCTTTCACCACGAAATCGGCCACCTGCTGGGCACTGAAGTTGAAGCGCCCGATTTGCCGAAGGGCACGCCGCGCGCCAGCCTGGACAAGGTCATGGAAGTGGCGCAGGCACTGCACCCGGGCAAGGTGCCGATGTTCGCCTCACACGAGATCGACGACGACCGCTTCTGGTACGTCACGCTGGGCGACACGCCACTGTCCGAGGTGGGTAACAAGACCGTCGCTGTCGATGCACGCACCGCAGCTGTGCTGGCCCAGCCCAGGTTCGACGAAGGCTTTATGTACGTGATGCTCAAGCTGCACGTTGACCTCTTTGCCGGACTCGCGGGCAAGCTMTTTCTGGGCTTTATGGGGCTCTTGCTGCTGGTGGCGATTGTCTCGGGTGTGGTGCTGTATGCGCCCTTCATGCGCAAGCTGGACTTCGGCACGGTGCGGCAAACCCGCCCACGCGCCCGCTGGCTGGACCTGCACAACCTGCTGGGCATCGTGACGCTGGTGTGGGCCTTCACCGTGGGCGCCACGGGCATGATCAACACCTGGGCCGACCTGTTGATCAAGTACTGGCAGTACGACCAGTTGAGTTCGCTGCTGGCGCCTTACCAAGGGCAAAAACCGCCGGCACGCCTGGCCTCGGTGCAGCAGGCAGCTTCATCAGCGACCGCGCTGGCGCCTGAAATGAAGATGGCCTTTATCGCTTTTCCGGGTACGTCGTTTTCAAGCCCGCACCACTACACGGTGTTCCTGCGCGGCAATGAGCCCTTCAACTCGCGGCTGCTCAAGCCCGTGCTGGTGGACGCAGGCACCAACAAACTCACAGCCAGCCCGCCGCTTCCCTGGTACCTGACCGCGCTGCTCGTATCGCAGCCGCTGCACTTCGGCGACTACGGCGGCATGCCGATGCAAATCCTCTGGGCCCTGCTGGACATCGCGACCATCATCGTGCTGGGCAGCGGCCTTTACCTGTGGCTTGGACGGCGCAATCCGGCCAAAGCCGCGAAGCCGGAAAAAACAGCACCGGCAGGGCAAGCACCAGCGCCGCATGCCGCACGCCATGAAACGACTGGCGGTGCCGCGTGAGCGCAAAGGCCGATCCCGCGAAGGGCTCCGCTTTCTGGCGCCTGTGGCGCTGGCCCCTCGTGCTGGGCATGCTCAGCACCACCGGCCTGCTGACCGCGCTGGTGTCTGACGGCTGGGGCGACTGGTGGTGCTGGCTGGGGTTGGGCGTGCCCGTGGCTGTGATGGCCTGGTTCTCGTGGGTGCCCGGAGGGCCGCGCAAACGCTGAATGGGCGGGTGATTGGTTTTTTTGTTCTGGCGCGATATGTACAGTTAATCTGGCAGCACTTTGAAGCGAAGCACAAGAACACCAAAATTTCATGCTAAAAGTGCCAGAAACCCTTATAAAACGGGCGCAAGCAGCTCCTGATTTAATAGCAACCCAAAAGAACCCTCACTGGCCACGCTTGCCCAGGTGTGGCTGCCTGGCGCTTGAGTTCTGTCGCCGCTCGAAGTGCGATGGTGGTGTGCCTGACCTTGGCGCCGGTGTGGCGTCTATAGCCATCACCGGCGGCGGGCGCGCCCAGGCTATAAAATTCAGCCTTGCTCACGCACGATCTGAGGGCGCGACCTGAAGGGATGCGTAGTGAGTCCCTTGCATCACCCAAAGCCCTTTCTCGTCGCCCATTTCTTTCCTCTTCTCTTCTTTTTCTCTCATGAGCGCCTTCAACACAGAACGCATTATTTCCGTCCACCACTGGACCGACTCACTATTTAGCTTCACCGCCACGCGCGATTCGGGCTTTCGCTTCGTCAACGGCCAGTTCACCATGATCGGCCTGCCCGTGGACGGCAAACCGCTGCTGCGCGCCTACAGCGTGGCCAGCGCCAACCATGAAGATCAGCTGGAGTTTTTCAGCATCAAGGTGCCGGACGGCCCGCTGACTTCGCGGCTGCAGCACTTGAAGCCGGGCGACGACATTCTGGTCGGCCGCAAGCCCACCGGCACGCTGTTGTTGCAAAACCTGCTGCCCGGCGGCACGCTGTGGCTGTTGGCCACCGGCACCGGTCTGGCGCCCTTTCTCTCTCTGATCAAGGATCCCGACACTTACGAGCGGTTTGAGCGCGTGGTGGTGGTGCACGGTTGCCGTACCAGCGCCGAGCTGGCCTACCGTGAGCTGATCGAGCACGAGCTGCACGAGCATGAGTTCCTCGGCGAGCTGGTGCGCGGACGCCTGATGTATTACCCCACCGTGACGCGCGAGCGCTTTCGCAACGAAGGCCGCATCACCGAGCTCATGCAGTCGGGCAAGCTGTACAGCGACCTGGGCTTGCCCGCGATCTCTATCGGGAACGACCGCCTGATGCTGTGCGGCAGCCCCGACATGCTGCGCGACATCAAGGCCATGCTGGAAGAGCGCGGCTTTGAGGAAGGCAACATGCAGCGAGCCGGCCACTTCGTGGTGGAACGCGCATTTGCCGAGCGCTGACTGACAACGGGAAACGTTTGCAATGCGAACGTTTCTCACAATCAAACGCAACCAGACCGCCCGCGCAGGGGAATGCTTGAGTTACGGCGTGCGGCCAGTGACAATGGGCGATCCGCACTACACAACGATAAGGAATTCCCATGAAAGGCGACGCAAAAGTCATCGCTCACCTGCAGGCGCAGCTGAAGAACGAGCTGACGGCCATCAACCAGTACTTTTTGCACTACCGCATGTACAAGCACTGGGGCCTGGACAAGCTGGCCAAGAAGGAATACGAAGAGTCCATCGGCGAAATGAAGCACGCCGACAAGTTGATGGACCGCATCTTCATGCTCGATGGCCTGCCCAACCTGCAGGACCTGGGCAAGCTGATGATCGGCGAGGATGTTCCAGAAGCCCTGAACTGCGACCTGAAAGCCGAAACCGGTGCACAGGCCACGATCAAGGATGGCATTGCCCACTGCGAAAGCGTACGCGACTATGTCTCGCGCGACCTGCTGCAGGAGATCCTCGATGACACCGAAGAGCACATCGACTTCCTGGAAACACAGATTGAACTGCTTGGCAAGGTTGGCCTGCAAAACTACCTGCAAAGCCAGATGGGCGAGCTGAGCTGAATGTGGTCTTGAAATAGCCCGGTGACATACCTGGCACAAAACAGACGGGGCACAGGCCCCGTTTTTTTGTTTGCGCCAACGCTGACCGCTCCTGGTTTTCAAAGCCCTTTTTGTCGCCCCCTAAATTTGGCCTTTTTGCCACACAACCACCGTTTTCGTCCCTATTCCCGCAACATTCAGACACATCAGATTACGAATCATTATCATTTGATATACACTTCGAGCGAACTTTACGAGCCAGCCAACTCGCGCCCCTGGGCATTCCGAGYCAGCCAAGCTTTTTCCTGAACCCGGTCCACCGCCTGCAAGGCAGGACCCTGCTTGGAGGCCATCTTGGCATACCCTTCCGCTCGCGCCGCACGCCCTGCGCGCAACAAAAAAAACCGCACCATGGGCGCCGACAACTTCACGCCGTTTGCCGGCCCGGTTGCCAATCCTGCCGCATCTTCCGACAAAACACTGCTCCCGCTTGGCGCGCTCATGCTGGCTGTTTCGGTGTCGGGCTGGGCCCAGAGCATCACCCCGACGCCCAGCACCGGCACCACGACCGCTACGTCGTCCACCTCTGCAACACCTGTTGAAGGCAGAAGCCTGGCCCCCGTCACGGTGACAGGCACACGCGATCGCGCCAGCCAGACCTACCAGAGCGGCATTACCAGTGTCGGCAAGATGCCCGTGCCGGCCAAGGACGTTCCCCAGTCGCTGACGGTCGTCAACGAAAAGCTGATGCATGACCAGGGCAAGGACAGCTTCAAGAGCGCACTCGAAAACGTCGTCGGCATCACCTTTGAAGCCGGCGAAGGCGGCCGGGTCGGCGACAACATCCGCATTCGCGGCTTCAGCGCGGCGGGCGACATCTACACCGACGGCATGCGCGACATTGCGCAGTACAACCGCGACAACTTCAACACCGAGCGCGTGGAAGTGCTTCGCGGCGCGGCCTCCATGCTGTTTGGCCGCGGTTCCACCGGCGGCGTGATCAACCAGGTCAGCAAGCAAGCCCGCCTGATCACCGAGCACGAAGTGAACGCCACCGTCGGCACCAAAGGCTATCAGCGCTACCAGGGCGACTTCAATTTCAAACTCGACGACGACGCAGCTTTGCGCATCAACGCCATGGCCACCGATGGCGATGGCCGCGGCGAAAATGCCAGCGCCTCCACCCATCGCCGCGGCCTGGCCCTGGACTACCGCTTCGGCATCGGCACAGCGAACGAATTTGAAATCAGCTACTACCACCTGCACTACAACGACAAGCCCGACTGGGGCTTTGCGTGGTTTAACAGCCGCCCTGCACCAGGCACCGACAAATATTGGTATGGCCTCAACACCGACTTCCAGAACGACAAGGCCGACGCTGTCACACTGAGCCATACCCACCGATGGACCGACGGCAGCAGCCTGAAAACCACGGTGCGCGACGGCTACTACTCACGCACGCTTCGCGCCACGCAGGCCAGCTTTGCCGCCGGCACAACCCTGGCCAACCTGAACGCCAACACGGTGGTGAGCCGCGGCGCCACCAGCGCCGGCAATGCCAAGGCGGGCAACGAACACCACACATTCCTGCAAACCGACTACCTCACGACCACTCAGTGGTTTGGCCGCAAGAACAGCCTGCTGATCGGCGCCGAGTACGCCGTGGAAAATTCTGACCGCCTCAGCTACCCCCTCCTGACGGGGGCCAAGCCGACCACCACTGTGGGCAATCCCATCAGCACCGGCATCGGGGGCAATTACACGCAGAGGCTGGAAACGGCATTCAAGGCCACTACGCTGGGCCTGTACATGCAGGACACGATTGACCTCACGCAGTACTGGAAACTGGTTGCCGGCCTGCGCGTGGACAACTTCAAGGCCGACTACCAACGGCCCACCGGCATACCACCCAACAACGGRACGCTCGCCAGATCCGACAGCCTGCTGAGCAAACGGCTGGGCGTGATATATCAGCCGACCGATGAGGTCAGCTACTACGCCGCCTATGGCACGTCGTTCAATACCTCCGGCGACCTGTATCAGTTCGACCCGAACTCTGCCAACACGCCGCCCGAGAGCAGCCGCAACATGGAAATTGGCGCCAAGTGGGAGCTCTACGGCGGTGACCTGTCACTGCGCGCAGCCCTGGCCCGCACAGAGAAGTACAACGAGCGCAACACCGACATCGACACGAGCACCAACTCTTACCTGTTGTCCGGCAAGCGGCACACCGATGCGCTGGAATTTGAGGTCGCCGGCCGCATCACGCCCCAGTGGGATGTCTTTGCAGGCATCGGTTTCCTGACGGCGAGAATCGACAAGACCGGCGCCACCGCCGAGATCGGACAAAACCCGGGGCTGAGCCCAAGCCGCCAGGCCAACCTGTTCACCACCTACCGCATCGGCGACAAGTGGCGTATCGGCGGCGGCTTCACCGCCGTCAGCACCAACAAGCCGGCCAATGCCGTCACGGCCACCAACCGGGTGCCGGGCTACGTGAAGGCCGACGCGCTGGTGGAATACCGCATCAATGAAAAAAACACCGTCAAGCTGAACATCGACAACCTGTTTGACAAGGTGTACTACAACACGTTGTACCGCGGCTTTGTGGCGCCCGGCGACGCACGCAGCGTGCGCGTAACGCTCACCAGCAAGTTCTGATTCAAAAGAACGTTTTCAAGGTTGGGCACCTGGGGGATACTCCGGGTGCCCATTTTTTTTCAGTCGCCTTTCGGGAAGCCCCACCATGCTGCTTCGCATTCAACAAGCCCTCAAGCCGGACGAACTCGCGCAGGTCCGCCAGCTGATCCTGGGCGCCGATTGGGCCGACGGCCGCATCACCGCCGGCAGCCAGAGCGGCACCGTCAAGAACAACCTGCAGCTGCCAGAAGAGCTGCCCGCCGCCCAGCAGGCGCGCCACATCGTGTCGGTGGCGCTGGCCCGTAATCCGATGTTCGTGACCGGGGCGCTGCCCAAATCGGTCTATCCGCCCCTCTTTAACCGCTACGGCGGCGACGCCAACAACTTCGGCAACCACATTGACAACGCGGTACGCACGCATGCCGCCACAGCACGGCACGTGCGCACCGATATTTCCTGCACACTGTTCCTGAGCGATCCGGCCAGCTATGACGGCGGCGAACTGGTCGTGCAAGACACCTACGGCGAGCAACGCATCAAGTTCGAGGCGGGCGACCTGGTCATGTACCCGGGCACATCGGTGCACCGCGTGGAGCCTGTCACGCGCGGTGAACGGCTGGCCTGCTTCTTCTGGATCGAAAGCATGGTGCGTTCCGATGCCCAGCGCCGGCTTTTGTATGAAATGGATATGGCCATTACCTCGCTGCGCCAAAAG
>NZ_JBFUCA010000014.1:0-18704 GCF_056405475.1 Polaromonas sp. P1_G4 | reverse complement strand
GGGTTTCGCCGCCTTCGCGTCGGCAGCGACATCTGCATCCTTGAGATAGGACTTGATGTTCTTCTGGTAGTCGCGGGTGGCTTCATAGCTCCCTTCGCCCATCTGCCCGGCCGGGGCATCGCCCGGCCTGGACTGGCGCGGCTGAAACTCGCGGGAGCCGCTGCTTTGCTGTTGCTGGCGGTCCGAAACACGGCGCGGTTGCTGCTGCAGGCGTGCACCGGGTGCTTGTGCGTGGTTCATGAACGTCTCCTGGGTGGGTTGTCGGTGCGTGTCGCCACGACCTTCCCTTCGCTGGAAAAGGGGGCAAATCGTGGGCAAGGAGAGTCACCTTAAAACCGGATGCAGGCCGCATTTGTCATCCGCCCCATGACCTTGTTGTCAGCAACCGCCTACACACCTGAACCAAAGCAAAAACAGATGAAATCAGAGTAAAGGAATGTGCGCAGGCGGCGTGTCGTAGTAGTCGGCAATGCGCTCCAGCGCGCGGGTATTGAGCAACCGGAGCTGCCCATTTTCAATCTCATGCAGGCCCAGCTGGCGCAAACGCCTGAGCGTCTTGTTGGTATGCACCAGCGACAGCCCCAGCGCGTCGGCAATATGTTGCTGGTTGATGGGAAACCCTATCCAGCCTTTTTCGGCCATGCCCACGCGTTCCAGCCTGCGGTACAGGTGCATCAACAGCATCGCCACGCGTTCGGTGGCGTTGCGCCGGCCTGCCGTCAGCAGATGGTCATCGACCATACCTTCCTCGCGCGCGCCCATCCACGTGATGTCGTAGCCCAGGCTGGGGTGGTTGCGAAACAGTTCCCACAGGCCGTCCCGCGGGAACACACAGAGGCTGACATCCGTCACGGCCTCGATGCCGTGCATGGCGCCGTCCGCGAACTTTTGCTGCAGGCCGATGAAGTCCCCGGGCAGCAAAAAATTGAGTATCTGGCGACGGCCATCGCTCAGGGTTTTGTAGCGGAAGGCCCAGCCCGAGTAAAGGGTGAAGAGTTTGCCGTTGGGCTTTTGCTCATGCAGGATGGTTGTGCCGGCGGCTACCTGCAAGATGCCAGTGCGGAAGGCCTCGATGAACTGGAGCTCTTCCGCTTTCACGGGCATGAATGCACCGGTCTTGCGTAAACCGCAAGCATTACAGCGAGGCGGGCAGATGGCTGATGTTGGCGTCGGAATGCTCATGGAAGGCACATCTTAGGCGCATATGCCTGTGTCTTTTGACATTGTGAGGTGTGCAGTCCGTCGTTACATTCGGCGCAATGAAAAAAATAAGCACCACTTTGTATGAAATTCTTTACGTCAGCACACTCGCGCCGGAGGCGCCGTTGAGCGTAGTGGGGGATATTGCGGCCAAGGCTCGCCTGGTCAATGCGGAGCGCGACATTACGGGACTGCTGATTTTTGACGGCATGCGCTTTTGCCAGCAACTGGAGGGCGACCAGAAGCAGGTGCTGGCGTTGCTGGAGCGCATCCGCCAGGACACCCGCCACATCAACATGCAGGTTCTGCACCACGACGAACTGGCTGCCCGGCGATTCCGGCGCTTCAGCCTGGGTTACTGCATGGTCGACGACGACGACGTGCTGGACCGGATGGAGCAGATGGACGGGCAAGTTGCGCTGGAGGCATTTGTGGGGCTGCTGTCCAGGCTGGATCTCGACGCCTGAGGTTCAGCCCTGCAGCGCTTGCCACATTTCCTGGYCGCGTTCGGCTGTCCAGATACGCGGGTTCTTGATGCCGCTGGCTTCGTCAAATGCGCGGCTCACGTCAAACGGCAGGCAGTGCTCGTAAATAAACACATGACCGAAGATCGGGTCCATGCTTTTGCGGGTGTGGTCCATGGCGGCTTTGAGGTCCATGCCGGCGGCGGCGGCTTCCTTGCCCGCCTGGTACAGCGTTTCGACCCAGCGCTTCGTATAGTCCAGTGCCTTGTTGACATTGGCAGCGCCCTTCATGGCCTCGCCGCGGCCGGGCACGATGGCTTCGGCTTTGAGCGCGCGCAGGGCTTCCAGTGTGGCGGGCCATTCCTCCAGCTGGGCGTCGCCGGTGTAGACGCCGGCCTCGTACTCGACCAGGTCGCCTGAGAACAGCACTTTTTCTTCTTCGACCCACGCAATCGTGTCGCCGCGTGTGTGGCCGGGGCCCGGGTGCCAGACCTGCACCTTGACACCGCCCAGGTCCAGCACCAGCTTGCCGGGCACTTCGCCCTTCACCGGGTTGCCGCCGTCGATGACCAATGTCGGCCAGGTCAGGCCGGGCACGCTTTCGGCGTTGCGAAAGAGACGCGGAAAGCGTTCCATCTCGCTTTGCATGTCCTGCGCGCCGCGCTCGACGATGAGCTCGTACGTGCCCTGGCTGGCGATCACTTCCGTGGCGCCTTCCGCAATGTAGGCACTGGCGCCCAGCACCCGGACCGCGTGGTAATGCGTGAGCAGCACATATTTGATGGGCTTGTCGCTCACGGTGCGGATGCGGGCGATCAGGTCTTGCGCCATGGCCGGGGTGGCGGTGGCGTCGCTCACCATGATGAATTTGTCGCCAATGATCACGCCGGAATTGGGGTCGCCCTCGGCGGTATAAGCCCAGCAATGTGCGCTGAGCTGCTCAAAGGTGATGACCTTGTCGGTGAGATCGGACTGCGAGGCGAAGGCTTTGGACATGCGGTTCCTGTGTCTGGGACGCTGTGCCGCCGGTTCAATGAACCCGGCGGCAGTTTTGGGTCATTTTACTTAAACGTAATGCGTTACGGATAGTTGAACCAATACACCTGCCCGGTGAAAACGATTTTCAAGGTCGCTATTGATTTGATAGCTGCTTGCGCTCGTCCTGATTGGCCTGCAAGGCAATTTGATGCCAAAAAAAGGGCCCTGCAGGCGAGGCCGGCGGCAGGGCGCTACCCGCGGATTGCCAGCCAGGCAACCGCGCTGTCGGCCAGGGCTTCCAGGGAAGCATTTCCGGCCAGGGTCAACACCCCCGGCTCGGCCGAAGGGTCCTGCAGCGCCTCGAACTGGCTGGCGACCAGGCTGGGCGGGTAAAAGTGGCCCGGCCGCGCGGAGACGCGCCGCAGGGATTCGGCCTGGCTGATGGCCAGGTGCACAAACTGCAGACCGGGCACGGCGCCGCGCAGGCTGTCGCGGTAAGCGGCCTTGAGGGCGGAGCAGGTCAGCACCACACCGGCCGGGTGACGCGCCAGCTCCACACCCAGCTGGCGCAGCCAGTCGGCGCGGTCCTCGTCCGTGAGGGGAATGCCTTGCTGCATCTTCTGGATGTTGCCGGAGGGATGAAAATCATCGCCTTCGATCAGCGGCAACGCCAGCTGGTCGGCCATCAAACGCCCGACCGCCGACTTGCCGCAGCCGGCCACACCCATAACCACCACATGGACTGCCGGCGTGGCGAGGCGCACACCGGGCGCGGAGAAGGAATGGGTCTGGGAAGCTGGGGCCATGCCCAAATTATCGCGGCCCGCCGTGCCTTTACGCGTCGCGCCCGCGATATCTGCCAGGCACCGGTTTTTTTGAGCAAAGCGACAGCCATGGCGCGCTGAGCCTGCCGCAACACAATTGCACCGGGTTTGGTATGGTTGCGCGATGGCCTCTTCCACGAATGATTTTGCGACCTACTGCTGCGAGCTTTTGTCAGGCGTCGGGCGCTGCACGGCCAGGCGCATGTTTGGCGGGTTTGGCATCAGCACCTCGGGACTGACGCTGGCCCTGGTGGCCGACCTGGGCGGCGGCGAGAAGCTGTGGCTCAAGGCCGACGCGGAGACCCGCAGCCTGTATGAAGCCCATGGCTGTGAGCGGTTCACCTATGAGATGACACGCAATGGCGTCAGCGCGCCGCACAGTCTCAACTACTACGCGGCACCCGAAGAGGCGATGGAGTCGCCCGCCGTGATGCTGGAGTGGGCGCGCGTAGCGCTGGAGTGTGCGTTGAAGGCGCGTGCGGCCAAGGCGACCAAAGCGCCCAAGACAGCGAAGGCGAGGAAAACGCCAAAGGCGCCGGCAACCAGGACCGCCAAAACGGCCAAGCCCCGAACCAGGCGCCCATAAAAAAACCCGCAGCCTTGCGACTGCGGGTTAAACGGTTTTCCCGGAGTAAAACTGTTGGCTATCTGCGCTTAGACCAGGTTGGACATGGCCAGCACGTTGTAGTTGCGCGGCTGGAGCTGATTGTCCCTGTAGGCGTCAAAGTCGTGGCCGGTGACGTGAGGCCGGGCGCGGGCAGTGACGAACACCACGGCAACGGGGGTCAGCACCGCTTCAACAGCGGCGACAGCACCCATCGCCATCCCGCGGACCAGGCGGCCCAGGGCGCTGGTGGCCAGGCCGAAGGCGGCACGCAAGTCACCCAAAGGCTGCATCACGCCGGCGCGCCAGCCGGAAGTCTCTTTCATCTCGGGCACTTCGGCGCAGGCCGTTGCCGGCTCCCAGCTGAAATAAGCGGAAGCAGCGTGACCAGCGCTGAAGGACTCCATCACCAGCGACTCACCCGCCCGCAGCGAAAGGCTTTCGCCCCGGCTGAGGAAATGGTCGCCGGCGCGGACCTGGATGTCCTGGCTGGCGGAGTCGAAGGTGGCCCAGACCCGGCCATGCGCAATTCGCAACACGCCGGCCTGCGAGGCGCGCAGCGTCAGCGCTCGGCCCGCACCCAGTTTCCAGAAGCCCGCCAGGCCGGCCACATGGCCGTTGGTGGCATCGGAAGCCTGTTGCAAGAAACGATCTCCTGAGAGGTGAGCTGCGTGGTCCATGGTGTTCTCCTAAAAAGGCACAAAGTGAGTGATGAGGGTTGAATCATCTCGCCACGGGCTTGCACAGTCCAATGAAATCGCGGTAAGCTATTGATTCCATAATCGCATCAATCAATTAGGCCCGAATTGCCCTATTTGGCCTTTTTCACCCTCACACTGTCATGCTCCATTCACAAACACACCTGCGCTCCCGGCCGATTTCCGCCGGCCAGTTAAGGGCTTTTGAGGCCGTCGCCCGCCACCTCAACTTCCGCGCCGCCTCGGAGGAGCTGRCCCTCACCCAATCGGCTGTGAGCCGCCAGATCCAGGGCCTGGAGGAAGACGTGGGCGTGAGCCTTTTTCACCGCCATACCCGGGCGGTGGAGCTCACCACCGCCGGCGGCATCCTGCTGCGGGCCGTCACGCCCTCGCTGGAGCGCATTGACAACGCCGTGCGGCAGATACGCCAGACCGCCGGGCGCAAGAGCGTTTCGCTCACCACCTTTGCCTCGTTTGCCTCGATGTGGCTGATTCCGCGGCTGGAGGGCTTTCAGCGCGACAACCCCGACATCGACATCCGGATTGATGCGTCAGACGTGGCGGTGGACCTGGACATTTCTGACCTGGACCTGGCGCTGCGCTACGCCCCGGCCAGCCACATGCCGCCAGGCGCCATACGCCTTTTCGGCGAGCAGATCACGCCCGTCATCAGCCCCTGGCTGCTCAAAAGCGGGCCGCGCCTGAAGAAGCCAGACGATCTGGCACAGTTCACCTTGATTGAGGCGGGCGACGCGCATCACACCCATCTGGAATGGCTGACCTGGCGCCGCTGGCTGGAAGAGCACGCCAGCCCCAAGCTGGAAGCCAAGCGCTGGCTGTACTTCAACTACGCCTACCAGATGGTGCAGGCGACGCTGACGGGCCAGGGCGTGGTGCTGGCGCGGCTGCCACTGATTGCCGAAAGCCTGGCCTCAGGCGATCTGGTGGAGCCCCTGCCGCAAATGCGCATGGAGTCTCCGATGAGTTATTGGCTGATCATCGGCCCGCGCAATGTGGCCCGGCCCGAAGTGCTGGCGTTTTGCGACTGGCTCAAAAGCCAGGCCGCGCTGACGCGCGAGGCGATTGGCGATGTGCCTGATCCGGATACCGTGGATTCCCTGGACTAGAAATAGGGCCCCCACGCTCCCCCACTTCGTATGGGTCGCTGCCCCCCCGAGGGGGTCGCCCGCCTGTGGCCCGGCAAAGCCGGTTCCACGGCTCATGCTGGGTTAAAGAATTCTTGGGGCACTACCAGTGGGGGCCGAGGGTCCGGCTTCGCCGGCCCCAGGCGCCGCCCCCTTGAGGGGGGAACAGGCTACACGCAGTGAGCCTGGACGGGGGTGTTTCTTATTACACATGCCGTTTTAACAGGCGCCCGGCGCGCGCCTGCACCCTGACGCTGGCCGCATCAGCAGCGCCGGCGACGTAGGCCAGTTCGCCGTTCACAAAGACTTTTTCAATGCCGTCCGAAAGCGCGATCGGGTTTTCGTACGTCGCCACGTCGCGCACTCGGACCGGGTCCAGCACCACGACATCGGCGTACCAGCCCGGCTGCAACTGGCCGCGCTGGTGCAGGCGGAAGTTGCGCGCCGAGAGGCCCGTCATCTTGTAGATCGCGGTCTCCAGCGAAAACAGCTGCTGCTCGCGCCAATAGCGCGCCAGCACCCGCGGGAAGGCGCCCCACAGGCGCGGGTGCGGATGCTTGTCATGCGGCAGGCCGTCCGATCCGATCATGGAAAGCGGATGGGCAATGACGCGCCGTACGTCGTCCTCGTGCATCTGGAAATAGCAGGCCCCGCCGGGCTGCAGGCGGCGGCAAACTGTTTTCTGGTCAACGCCCCACTCGGCTGCAATCGACGCCAGGGTGCGGCCCATCATTTCCGGATGCGGGGCCGACCAGCTCACGAGCACGTCAATAATGCCGTCGACCAGGTCTTCGCGCAGCACGGTCGAGCCGGCCACGTAGGGATAGACATCCATCGCGATGTCCTGGCGCTGCGCCAGCGTGTCGATCAGCGGCAGCGTCTCCTGCGTGCGGCCCCAGTTGGCCGGGCCGGCGCATTTGTGATGCGAGATCACCAGCGGCACACCTGCCTCGAAGGCGCAGCCGGCGGCCTCGTGCATGGCCTCCAGGATGTCGGCCATCTCCGAGCGCATGTGTGTGGCGTAAATGCCGCCGTACCGCGCGACGACGCGCGCCAGCGATGTCACCTCGGCGGCCRGTGCCGGCATGGCTTCGGCGTAAAAGAGGCCCGACGACAGGCCGATCGCGCCCTGGGCCATGCATTGCTCCAGCAGGGTGCACATGGCGGCCACTTCGCCGGCGGTGGCTGGCCGGTTGAGGTCGTCCACACAGGCATAGCGCAGCGTGGTGTGGCCGATCAGCGGCGCTACATTGACGGCCGGCTGCGCCTCGCCCACCGCCTGCGCATAAGCATCCACCGAGGGGTACTTGAATGAATTTCCCAGCAGGGTGAGGGCGCCCTGCGGTTCCTCCACCACGAAAGGCGCGACCGACAGGCCGCAGTTGCCGGTGACCACCGTGGTGATGCCCTGCGACAGCTTGGGAAACATGCCGGGCGCGTTCAGCACGATAGCGTCGTCGTGGGTGTGCACGTCGACGAAGCCGGGCGCAATCACCAGGCCGCTGCAGTCGTACACCTGGACATCGGACAGAGACAGGCCGTCCGGCAGGCTGCGACGCAAGTCCGGGCCCATGGCCACGATCCGGTCGCCCGCCAGCAGAAGGTCACCTGATCGGCCAGTCGCGCTGGTACCGTCCACCAGCAGGCCATTTTCCAGCAAGGTGGCGCGCGTCATCGTACTTTCCCCATGGTGAGCTTGGCGCCTTCGTCCCAGTCCAGCCGGGGGTGGTGGTGCATGTCCACGCCGCGTGTTTCCAGCGTGTGCTGGATGTTGGCCAGCCGGTTCACGGCCTTGTCGCCCAGGCGCTGCGCCACCAGCACGGTGAGGATTTCGATCACCGTCAGGTGCGCCAGGTAGGCCTCGGGGCCCACCGGCATTACCGGGTCGGGCGCCACTTCCACGCCCAGCACGATGTCGGCCAGCGCCGCCAGCTGCGAGCCGGGCTGGGTGAGCGCGATGATGGTGGCGCCCTGCGAGCGCGCCACGTCCACAGCCTCCAGCAACGAGGGCATGCCGCCGACATGTGTGATGGCCATCACCACGCCACGCGGGCCGATGGTAGCGGCCGAGATCAGCTGCAGGTGCGGGTCCAGGTAGCTGTTGGAAGCCACGCCCATGCGGTACAGCCGCGCCTGCAAGTCGGAGGCCATGAAGTTGGAGGTGACGCCGACGCCATAGCAGTCCACCCGGGCGCCGTCGACGATGGCGTCGGCCGCCGCCTGCACCGCTTCCACATTGAGCTGGGCCTGCACGCTGTTGATCACCGTGGTGGCGCCGCGCGTCACCTTGGCGATGACCTGCCGGGTGTCGTCATCGATGCGCACGCGCCGGTTCAGCGGCGAGCCGCCCACCGCGAGTTCTTGCGCCAGCGCCAGCTTGAACTCGCGCAGCCCGGGGTAGCCCRGGTCACGGCAGGTGCGCATGATGGTGGGGACCGAGCTGTTGGCGCGCTGTGCCAGGGTCTCGAAGGTTTCGTCCAGCACGCGCTGCGGGTCTTCCAGGATCAGGGCCAGCACAGTGCGCCGCGCAGCGGGCGCGCGGTCCATGATCTCGGCAATTTTTTCAAGGACGCGTGGAGTCATTTAAAAGCAGGTGACGATGGCGTCACACACGTTGTTTTGTTCGTCCACCACCGGCATCCAGCGCCATTTGTCGAAGGTGGTGCAGGGGTGGGAGATGCCCAGCGCAACCAGGTCGCCCACGCGCAGGGCCTGGTGTTCGGGGCCACTGCCGCGCAGGTAGGCATGCTGGTCGTTCAGGCCGGCGATCTTCCAGTCTGCAGGCGCCGGTGTCATGGTGGCCTCGCCCGCTCTGCACACACCCAGGGGCACGGGAAGCTCCAGGTCGTAGGAGATGTCGCGCTTGCCCACCGCGAGAATGGCCAGGCCCGGTTCAGGGCAGGATTGCACCGCCGCCCACACCTCCATCGCCGCGTGCAAGCCATGGCCGCAGCCCATGCGCGCAGCTACCGTATTCATGAAGCGGTGGTACGTGCCATGGTCGTGCGTCACATAGCAGCCCGAACGCAGCAGGCCCTGCACAGGCTGCGACAGTTTCATCTTCAGGTGTTCGGCTACCAGATCGAAGATGGCGGAGCCACCGGCCGTGAGCAGGATTTCATTCGTTTCGAACAACTGTTGTTCGTCGCAGGCTTTGGCGATGTCGCGCACACGCTGCATCAGCGCATTGGCGTAGGCCGTGTCGGCGTCTGACTGGCCGGTGGCGCCCAGGCCTTCGTAGCATTCGATGCCGACCAGCCGCGTGGCCTTGCCGCTGCGCAGGCGCTGAGCCAGGGCCAACGCCTGCTCGTGGCTGCGGCAGCCGGTGCGGCCGCCGTCCACACCGATCTCCAGCAGCACGTCGAAAGGCTCAGCGTGTGCATTCACCGCATGCCAGGCTTCAATGAGCTCCGCCTGCGCCAGTGAGTCCACCAGAAAAGCCACCCTCAGCCCGGCATGGGCACGCTTGAGGTCGGCTATGCCCTGCAGGTCCACCGACTGGAACACCTGGTTGGCGATCAGGCAGCGTTTCGCACCGGCCGTCACGCCTGCGCGCAGCTGCGTCACGGTGGCGAAGGTCAAGCCCCAGGCGCCGGCATCGAGCTGACGCCGGAACAGCTGCGGCGACATGGTGGTTTTGCCGTGCGGCGCCAGGCCCACGCCGTGGCTGCCGGCAAAACCCTGCATCCATTGCAGGTTGCCGGCCAGAGCGTCGCGGCGGATCACGGCCAGCGGCAACGGCAGGTCGCCGCGCAGCACGTTCCAGCCCTGGGTGCCAACGGCCGAGCGGCGCAGCGGCGGGCTATGGTGCGGAAAGCCCTTCCAGGAGGCGTCGAGCAGGGGGTCGAGAATATCTTGCAGTGTCATGGTGTCGTCAATGATTCGATGTCGTCTCGGATGCAGGCTTTGAGGCGGCCGCCGCCCATGTCGCGCGGCTCCGGCCGTGTCTCGGCACAGGCGTCAATGGCATGCGGGCAGCGTGTGCGAAACACGCAGCCCGAAGGCGGATTGACCGGGCTGGGCATGTCGCCTTTCAAGGGCACATGCACCATCCTGATGGTCGGGTCCGGTTTGGGCGAAGCGGCCAGCAGGGCCTGCGTGTAGGGATGCAGCGGCCGCGCGAACAGCTGCGCCGTCGGCGCCACTTCCATCACCCGGCCCAGGTACAGCACAACCACCCGGTCGCACAGGTATTCCACCACATCCAGGTCATGCGAGATGAACAGCATGGTCAGCTTCAGGCTATCGCGCAGGTCGCACAGCAGGTTGACCACCTGCGCCTGGATGGAAACGTCCAGTGCCGAGAGCGGCTCATCGGCCACGATGAATTCAGGCTGCACCGAGAGGGCCCGCGCCACGCCGATGCGCTGCCGCTGGCCGCCGGAAAACTCGTGCGGGTAACGCGCCGCGTGTTCAGGCGGCAGCCCCACTAACTGCAACAGCTCGGCGATGCGCTGTGCGGTGGCCTCCTTGCCTTTGGCCAGGCCATGCACCTGCAATGCCTCGCCCAGGATGTCGCGTACCCGCATCTTGGGGTTCAGGCTGGCGTATGGGTCCTGGAAGATCATCTGCAGCTTGCTGCGCAGCGCGCGCATGCGGCTGCCCGAGGCCGCGCCGAGGTCTTCGCCGCGGTAGCTCACCGTGCCGCCGGTGCTGTCGACCAGGCGCAGCAGGGCGCGGCCGATGGTGCTCTTGCCCGAGCCCGATTCGCCCACCAGGCCCAGTGTCTCGCCGGGATGGATCACGAAGGACACATCGTCCACGGCGCGCACTGGCCGCACAGAGGAACCGAAGAATTTCTGCAGGTTGCGCACCTCGATCAAGGGCGCAGCGGCTGGGGTCTGTGCGCTCATGCGGCCTCCGGCACCAGGATGCAGCGGGCGCTGCCGCCGGCTTCGTCGTTGCGCAACGCCGGCATGGCGTCGCGGCAGGCCGCGATGGCCTTGTCACAGCGCGGCTCGAAAGCGCAACCCGGTGGCGGCGCCAGCGGGCTGGAAACCTGGCCGCGGATGGCATAGAGTCGGCGCTTGCCTCCCGCCGCATGTGAGCCCTCGCCCGCCGACGCCCGCCCGCGCTGCTGCGCCGGCAGGCAGGCCAGCAGGCCCTGCGTGTAAGGATGCTGCGGCCGTGCGAACAGGTCGTTGACGGGCGCGGCCTCCACGATGCGGCCGGCGTACATCACAGCCACGTCATCGGCATGGTGGGCCACCACGCCCAGGTTGTGGGTGATGAACAGGATGCTCATGCCGGTCTCAGCCTGCAGCCTGCGCATCAGCGCCAGGATCTGCGCCTGGATGGTAACGTCCAGCGCGGTGGTGGGTTCGTCGGCGATCAGCAGCGTCGGGTCGCAGGCCATGGCCAGCGCGATCATCACCCGCTGGCGCATGCCGCCCGAAAGCTGGTGCGGGTATTCATGCAGGCGCTGGGCAGCCGCCGGGATCTCGACGAGCTCCAGCATGCGCAGGGCYTGGGCCAGGGCGGCCGCATGGCCCAGGCCCTTGTGCAGGCGCAGCGATTCGGCCACCTGCTCACCCACGGTGAAGACCGGGTTCAGGCTGGTCATCGGCTCCTGGAAGATCATCGCCACCTCGTTGCCGCGGATTGCGCGCATGCGCGGCTCGGGCAGCGTCAACAGGTCCAGCGTTTCGCCGGCGCGATTGACGAACAGGGCCTGGCCGCTGACCTGCGTCGAAGCGGTTCGCGGCAAGAGGCGCATCAGCGTCAGGCTGGTGACCGATTTGCCCGAGCCCGATTCGCCGACCAGGGCTGTGGTCTTGCCGGCACGGATGTTGAAGCTCACGTCGGCGACGGAGCGGATCAGGCCTTCGTCGGTGTCGAAGAAGGTGGAAAGGTGGCGTACTTCGAGACGGTTCACATCGATTTCCGCAGGCGCGGATCCAGCAGGTCGCGGATGCCGTCGCCCAGCAATTGAAGCGACAGCGCGGTAAGGATGATGGCCAGGCCCGGGAACAGCACGATCCACAGCGCCTGGTGGGCGTATTGCTGGCTGCCGGCGACCATGGTGCCCCAGGTCGGGATTTCGGGCGGCACGCCCACACCCAGGAAAGACAGCGCGGCTTCCGCCAGGATGGCGTAGGCAAAGATGAAGGAAGCCTGCACGAGAATCGGCGACATCAGGTTGGGCAGCACATGGCGCCAGAGGATGCGCACGGTGGAGACCCCGACGGCGCGCGCCGCTTCCACAAACAGCAGCTCGCGCACCACCAGCGTCGAGGCGCGCACCACCCGCGCCACGCGAGGCGTGTAGACCAGCACCAGGGCCAGCACCACGTTCAACATCGAGGGGCCGAGAATGCCGACCAGGGCGATTGCCAGCAGGATGTCGGGGAAGGACATCATGGCATCGACCAGCCGCATGACGGGCGCGTCGAGCCGGCGAAAGAAACCCGCGATCAGGCCAAACAAGGTGCCGGCCACCACCGAACCCAGCGCCGTCAGCAGCGCGATGGTCAGCGAATAGCGTCCGCCGAAGGCGATGCGGGCAAACAGGTCGCGGCCCAGTTCGTCGGTGCCGAACAGGTGAGCAGAAGAGGGTTGCGAGAGGCGCTGGCTCACGGCGGTTTCGTTCGGGTCCAGCCCGCTCAGGGGGCCGGCGAAGAGTGATACCAGCACCACCACGACCAAAGCGATGGCCGCGGCCAGAACGATACGGCGGCGAAACAGCTTGCGCAGGATGAGAGGAAGTTGAGGCATACGCATCGCTTCAGTACTTCACGCGTGGATCGACCACGGTGTAGAGCAGGTCGATCGCAAAGTTGATCACCACATAGATTGCCGCCACCACCAGCAGTGCCCCCTGGATCACCGGGTAGTCGCGCCGGATCACCGCGCTCACCACCAGGTTGCCCACGCCGGGCAGGCCGAACACCGTCTCGGTGACCACCGCGCCACCGATCATCAGTGCCACTGTCAGGCCGAGCACGGTGACGATGGGCACCAGCGCGTTGCGCAGCGCATGTTTGAGCACCACCACGTTTTCCGAAAGCCCCTTGGCCCGGGCAGTGCGCACGTAGTCCTCGCCCAGCACATCCAGCATCGAAGCGCGGGTGAAGCGGATGATCAGCGCTGAATTGAGCACGCCCAGCACCGTGGCCGGCAGCACCAGGCAGTGGATGCGGGCCGCCAGCGAGGCGCCCGGCTCGCCATAGCCCGAGACGGGGAACCAGCCCAGCGAGACCGCGAAGATCTGCATCAGCACCAGGCCGAACCAGAAGCTGGGTATGCTGGCGCCCAGCATGGCGAAGCCGGTGAAAGCCTGGTCGACGGCCCTGCCACGATACACGGCCGAGACGATGCCGCACGGCACACCGATCAGCGCGGCAATGGCGATGGCCATCAGCGAGAGCAGGGTCGTGGGCTCGGCCCTCTCCCACAGCGCCTGGGTTACCGGGCGCTGCAGAAAGATCGATTCGCCCAGGTTGCCGCGCGCCAGCTCCCGGACCCACAAGCCGAACTGCACCGGCAGGGGYTTGTCCAGGCCATAGACCTTCTGCACGCGCGCGATGTCCTCGGCCGTGGCCTGGTCGCCCAGCAGCACGGCGATCGGGTCACCCGGGGCAGCGCGCGTGAGGATGAAAACCAGCACCGCCACGATGGCCATGACCACCAGCATGCCGCCCAGCCGGGACAGGAGGTACCGTGTCATGACGTTGCTCTATTCAATGATGCGAATTTTTTACTCATTCGAAGGCACTCCACGTCCCCATCTCCACGCCCGCCGAAAGAACAGCGAAATAAAGCCAGTTGAGCCGCGGAACCGGCTTTGCCGGGCCGCAGGCGGACGGCCCCCTCGGGGGGCAGCGCATTACACGGAGTGAAAAGCGTGGGGGCTCAACTCTTTAGGCTGGTGTTCCAGAAGAACGGGTAGGTGTAGGGGGTGTAGCCCTGCAGCGCAGGCGCACGCGCCGACAGGCTGGCGAACTTGCCCACCTGGATGTAAGGCACCTCGTCATACACCACCTGCTGCACCTTGCCCCATAGCGCACCGCGCTTGGCAGGGTTCGGCTCCTGGTTCAGCGCGGCCAGTGCCTCGGCCTTGGCGGGCGAGCTCCACCAGCCCGGCGCGCCGTCGCCCAGCTGCGGCGGTGAAAGCATGGGCTCGGGGAACAGGCCCGAATGGGTGATGTAGATGTCCCACAGCTTGGGGTCGGCGCGGCGCTGCAGCAGCGTCGCCCACTCGACCACGTTGAGTTCGGCCTTGAAGCCGGCACGCTTGAGCTGCTCGGCCATGATCAATGCCATGTTGTAGTGAAAGTCGTACTGCCGGCTGGTCAGGATACGCACCGGCTCGCCCTTGTAGCCGGCCTGCTCGGCCTGGCTCTTGGCCTTCTTGGCATCGCGTTCGTTATAGGCTGCGGTGCCGGCTGTGGAATAGAAGGGCGTGCCTTTGGGGAAGTGGTTACCTTCGGCGATGAAAAATCGCGTGTCGCCAAAGCCCGCTGCCAGCATCTCGCCTTCGCCCAGCGCGGTCTGCACCGCCTTGCGCACCGGTTGATGCGCCAGTGAACCCTCCTTGGTGTTGAACACCAGGTAAGGAAAGCCGAAAGAGGGCGTCATGATGGGCACGACCTTGCCGCCGGCTTTTTCCAGCCGCGGCAGCGCCTCGATCGGCAGCAGATCGGCGTAGTGGAACTGGCCGGCCAGCGCACCCTCCACCCGCGTGTTGGCATTGGGCACCGGTACGAAGCGCAGTTCCTCCACCACGGCCACCCGCTTGCCGCCGTAACCGCTGGCAGCTTCATTGCGCGCGGTGTAGCCATCGAAGCGGGTGAGCAGCACATACTGGTCGGGCTTGCGCTCCTTGAACTTGTAGGGCCCCGTGCCCACGTATTCGCGCAGCGGTTGGGCCAGCGATTCCTTGGCCATGATGGCTGCCATGCCCGAGGCCATCGCCAGCTGCGAGAGCAGCGGCGCATAGGCGTTCTTCAGGCTGATCTCCACGCTGAGTGGGCCCTTGGCCGACAGGTCGGCCACCTGCACCGCCACCGACTTGCCACGCGGCGAGACTTCCATCCAGCGCTTCAGGCTGGCCACCACGTCGTCAGCATGAAGCTCGCGCCCGCTGTGCAGCATCACGCCCTTGCGCAGGGCGATGCTGTAGAGCTTGCCGTCCGCCGATATCTTGGGCATCGCCTCGGCCAGCATCGGCACCAGGGCCGCCTTGGCGTCGAAGGTGAACAGCGGCTCGTAGACGTGCTGCATGATGATGCAGACCAGGTCGGCCGGGGTCGACTGGATGTCCAGCGTCGGCGGCTCAGCCACCATGGCCAGATTCAGGGCTGACTTGCCCGTCTGCGCGGCGGCCGGACCGAAGCCGGCGCCGGCCGCACCCAGGGCCAACAGGGAGGACAAGGCAGTGCGGCGGTGCATGCGAATTCCACGGATCATGACAACTCCTGATTGAAGTTAAATTTCAAAAGTGAAGATTAATTGACCTGAAGACGATCATTTTCAGGATAAACCCGAGTATTTGCGCATATTCATGAAAATATATTTCATAATTTGCCATAAAAGAGACTGGAAAAAAGGAGTTCTTCATGCCTCTGGAACATTTCGGAAATCCTCCGCTGGCCTCCGACCGCCAGCCCCGACCGTTCTCACCCGCCGTACGCGCCGGTGACTTCGTCTATGTCTCCGGCCAGGTGCCGGCCAATGAAAACGGCGAGATCGTGACCGGCGGGATTGAGGTGCAGACCCACCAGGTGATGAAGAACCTGCAGGCGGTGCTGGCCCTGGCCGGTTGCACGCTGGACGACGTCTGCAAGAGCACTGTTTGGCTGCAGGACGCGCGCGACTTCGGCAGTTTCAACCGCATCTACATGGGCTATTTCGGTGAGAAGAAGCCGGCCCGCTCGACGACCGAAGCGCGGTTGATGGTGGATGCGCGGGTGGAGATTGATGTTGTGGCTTATAAGCCAAAGGGCTGAGGCCTGGCTTGTTCTGTCGTTGCGCTTTTTGCTGAGGGTTGCTGGCCGGGGGTTGCCCGGCCAGCAGGATCCAGAGGAGGGTGCGCCGGAAAATTAATAACAACCCTGAAAAAACGCTATCAATTCAATAGCCGCCCGCACTCGTCCCTAAAATACTTCAAGGCAGATCCTTGTAAGGCTCCGGCTGCGCCGCATCCCTGGGCCCCACGGTGCCAAGCCGTGCTTTCAGCGACTGCGGCTGCCCCGTCAGGATGGCCGCGTAATTGGTGGTGTTCGACAGCACTTTTTTCACATAGTCGCGCGTTTCGCTGAACGGCACGCTTTCGGCCCAGATCGCAGCGTCCAGCACCGGCCCGTTGCGCCAGAGGCGTGGCCGCCCGGGGCCGGCGTTGTAGGCTGCGGCGGCCATGGGCATGGAGCCGTTCAGGTCATCCAGCGCAAACTTGAGGTAGGCCGTGCCGATCGCGATGTTGGTATCGCGGTCATTGAGCTGGTCTTGCGTGAAGCCTTCAAGGCCGATTTTTTTGGCCGTCCAGCGTGCCGTCGCCGGCATGACCTGCATCAGGCCCGAAGCGCCCACGCCGGAGCGCGCGTCCATGATGAAACGGCTTTCCTGGCGGATCAGGCCGTACACATAGGCCGGGTCGAGGTTGATGGACTGGCTGCGTTTGGTCACCGTTTCGCGAAACGGCATCGGGAAGCGTTGCTCGAAATCGATCTCGCCTTTGGTGCGCTCACTGGTGTTGATGCAGCGGTCCCAGATCTGCCGGTCGCAGGCGAACTGGGCGGCCGCCAGCAGGTCGCGGTCAGCCATGCCACCGCGCTTGTGCAGGTTGGTGCTGTAGTTCCACTCGCGCGTGCCTTCGGGGCGCAGGCCGACGGCGATGGCATAAGCGGCGCGGTTCAGGCCCGGGTTCAGCCGTGCAGTTTCTTTTTCCTCGGCCGTCAGCGGCGCTGGTCTGGCCGGCACCGTGATCTTCTGGCCCAGCTCTTCCAGCGCGAGCTGCTCGTAAAAACCACGGGCCGACGCGAAGGACTGCAGCAAGGCCAGGGCTTCGGCTCGCTGCGGCGCAATGGTGATGCYGGTGCTGATGGTTTGCGTTACGCCGGGTGTGGTCGCGACGACGATCGGGCCTTTGGGCGCTGCGTCAGGCGGCGCGGTGGCCAGCAGCGCGCGCGCTTTCCAGTAGCTCCAGGTAGGTTCCTTGCGCGCGTCGTCGCTCATGGCGTTGACGGCTGCCAGCACGAGCGTCCAGTTGGGCTGTGTCCCTGCGCGCAATGCGGCCCGGACTTTCCAGCCCAGCATGTCATCGCTGAGGTCGGTGTCCTTGGTGACCTTAGAAAAGTACTGCAGCGCGTCGCCTGCAGGCGTGGTGCCCAGGCGGGTGGCGGCCTGCCTGCCGATCACACCCCAGACCCAGTTGCGCTCTTCGGTATTCAGCTGCATGCCCCATTTGTTTTCCATTTGGGATGCCGCTCCGTCCGTGTCGCTGATCGCCATCTTGATCAGCGCCAGCGTGACGATTTCGCGCCGCGCCTTGCTGAGCGCGAGGTGTTTGCCCGCCAGGAACCTGATGGGGCTGGCATTCAGTTCATTGACCATGCCGACGGCGTCGGGCGCAATGATCTGCACCGCACTGGTCGCTGCGCGTGGCCGGTTGGCCTCGGTGGCCAGGCGGGCCTTGATCCAGACGTCCTGCGCTGTGAGGTTTTTGGTGCCAACCAGCCGCTCGGCGGCCGAGTTGCAGCCGTCGTCTGCCTCGCGCTGTGCATACCAGTTCTTTTTCACTTCGTCGGCCAGGCGCGCATCAGCCACCGGATTTTTGAGGTGTTCGACCAGCAGTGCGTAGCAACGCACTTCCTTGTCATCGTTCATCCGGTAGTTGGGGTATTCAGCGGCAAAGCCGGCCCAGTCGCGGCGCTGGCCCAGCAGCAGCAGCCAGTCGTTGCGCAGCCGGTCTTCCTGGTAGGTGCCGGCGTAACGGCCGAAAAAATCCTGCACCTCTTGCGCACTGGCTTCGCCCAGTCGCGTCTTGAGTTCCCAGTAGGCCGCCCAGGGCTCAAGCGCGTGGCCCCGGGCCTGGGGCAGCAGTTGTGCCAGCCGGCCCTTGTCGCCGCGTTTGAAAGCCTTGTTCATCTCCACAATCACGTTGTCGGCTGCGCTGGCGCTTGCGGGAAGGGTGGTTTGGGCGGTTGCAGGGACGAGCAGCGTCAGGGAGGCAATCGCGGAAAAAATGGCGGGCAGGGAGGCCGCACGTACCGGGCCGTTAAGAAATTTGTATAGCATCGGGACATTATGGACAAATTAAGCATACGCAAGGCGCTGGTGGAAGCGCGACTGAACATGCCTGACCGCCTGGTGCGGGCTGACCTGCTGCAGCGTGTGATGCGCATCTGGCTGGTAGGTTCCACGCACGAGGTGATTGGCGCGTATTGGCCCATCAAGGGCGAGTTCGATCCGCTGCCTGCGCTGTACCGCTGGCAGGAAGATGCCATTTTGAGCCAGGATTCGTCATCAAATCCGGCGCTGGACCAGGTGGAACGTGCGCAACTAGCTACTGAAAGCATAGCAGCGCGGTCGCCGCGCAAGATCGGTCTGCCGGTGGTCAACAAGCTGCACAAGACATTGACTTTCCATGCCTGGTACCCGGGCTGCCCCATGGAAGAAGACGCCTACGGCATTCCGAAACCAAAAGATACAGAGGTGATTATTCCCACCCTGCTGTTCGTGCCCTGCGTAGGTTACGGCCCCGGGGGCTATCGGCTGGGCTATGGCGGGGGCTTTTACGACCGCACGCTGGCCACGCTGCAACCACGGCCTTTCACAGTGGGCCTGGGCTATAC
>NZ_JBFUCA010000013.1:0-18785 GCF_056405475.1 Polaromonas sp. P1_G4 | reverse complement strand
CCCTTCCACTCATAAGCCTGCGTGCCGGCCGGCTGCCGGTACCAGCCCGGGTCCTTGTATTCGCCGGGCTTCTGGTCCCCGCGCACCTTGAGCACGCTGAACATGCCGCCCATTTCCACGCCGCCGTAGGTGCCCTTGCCCGTCATCATGGGCGCGGTGTTGTCGGGGATCGGCATCTCCATCTCCCCCATATCGGCCATGCCGCGTTCGCCCATCACCATGTAGTCGGGCACAGCCTTCTGGATTTTCCTGACGAGACCGCGGTGGTCCACGCCAATCATGGTGGGCACGTCGTGACCCATGGCGTTCATGGTGTGGTGGCTTTTGTGGCAATGAAAAGCCCAGTCGCCTTCCTCGTCCGCCAGAAATTCAAACTGGCGCATCTGGCCCACGGCAACATCCGTCGTCACTTCCGGCCAGCGGGCCGGCCGCGGCGTGGGGCCGCCGTCGGTGCCGGTCACCGTGAACTCGTGCCCGTGCAGGTGCATCGGGTGGTTGGTCATGGTGAGGTTGCCCACACGTATGCGCACCCTGTCGTTCCTGCGCACCACCAGCGGGTCAATGCCGGGGAAGATGCGGCTGTTCCAGCTCCACAGGTTGAAGTCCAGCATGGTCATGATCTTCGGCGTCATGCTGCCGGGTTCGATGTCGTAGGCGTTGAGCAGGAACACGAAGTCGCGGTCGACGACGTCGATGAGCGGATGTTTTTCCCTGGGGTGTGTGACCCAGAAACCCATCATGCCCATGGCCATCTGCGTCATTTCGTCGGCATGCGGGTGGTACATGAATGTGCCGGGGCGCCGCGCCGCGAACTCATACACAAACGTCTTGCCCACCGGGATCGCCGGCTGGTTCAGCCCGGCCACGCCGTCCATGCCATTGGGCAGGCGCTGGCCATGCCAGTGGACGCTGGTGTGCTCGGGCAGTTTGTTGGTGACGAATATACGAACGCGGTCGCCCTCGACGACCTCAATCGTGGGGCCCGGGCTCTGGCCGTTGTAGCCCCACATGTGGGCCTTGAAGCCCGGTGCCATTTCGCGCACCACCGGCTCCGCCACCAGGTGGAATTCTTTCACGCCGTTGTTCATGCGCCAGGGCAGCGTCCATCCATTCAGGGTGACGACCGGGTTGTAGGGCCGGCCGTTCGGCGGCGCCAGCGGCGGCGCGGTATCGGGCTTGTTCATCGTCACGGGTTCCGGCAGCGCGGCCATCGCCACCTTGCTGACGGACGCGGCAGCTGCCGCTGTCAGCGCCGCGCGGTTAAAGAAATTTCGTCGATTCATGGGATTCCTTGTGTTGGGGGGCGCTCAGTGCGCTGCGGCTGTGGCGGCGCCGGTTTTGCCGGAAGGCCTGGACGAGGCCGTGCCGGGCGATGCGCCGGCAAGCACCGTCTGAAGGTCGGCTTCGGCAAGCCAGAAGTCGCGTTGCGCCTCGATGGTGCCGGCAGCGGCCAGGGTCTGCGCGCGGGCGCCGGCCAGCAGGTCAAAGACGCTGGTGAGCATACCGTTGTAGCGCAGTACCGTTTCATCCTGGATGAAGCGGTAAAGCGGCATCACCTCCGTCTGGTAGTGGCGTGCCAGGTCGTAGGCCGTGCGGTAGCTGTGGTAAGCCTCGCGTGCTTCGCTGCGCGCCCTGACCGCCAGTTCGCGCACACGTGCCGAATCACCCAGGGTGTCCCACAGGCCGTCGGCACCGGGTTGGGGCCGGATGGCGCGTTGCCCTGCCCATTGCGCCGTCGCCAGGCGCAGGTCCAGCCGCTGCTGCAGCACGCGGCTTTCGATGTCCGGCATGTCTTCCGCTTTCGGGGGCAGGTCGGGCAGCCGCTCGGGCAATGTGAAGCCGGCTTGCGTGCCCCACAGGCCCATCACCACCACGAGTTTTTCGCGCTCGCTGAAAGCGGCCTGCCGGGCGCGCGCCAATTGCGCCGTGGCCTCGGCCAGCAGCAGTTGTTCGCGGGCCTGCTGCAGCTTGCTCCAGTTGCCTGCGCGTGCCATGCGGCGCGCCAGCTCGCCGCCGGTCTCCGCGTTCTCCCTGGCCTCGTCCATAAAGCGCGCTGTCTGCGCGGCAGCCACCGCGTTGATCCAGGCTTTGCGGGTATCGCTTGACAGCAGGGTGATGTCTTGCGCGGCCTTGAGTTTGGCCGGGCTGGCAGACACGGCATCCGTGATGTTGACGCCTTCGCCGGCCAGGGACAGTTGCAGGCCGGGGTTATTGAGCAGTGCAATGCGCACCGCGCTTTCTGCGCTGAGCGGGCCTTTCAGCAGGTCGGCAACGGCGGCGCTGTTGTCTTTGCCCGGCCGCGCAATGAGCACGGGGGGCGAAGTGCCCGAGCCGCCCGGTTGCGGGGCGGCCAGCGCCTGCAGGCCACTCACGCCGCCGTCGGGCACTGCCGTTGTGCAGCCCGCGAGGGCCAGCATGAGCAGCGCCAATGAACCCAGACGTGGAGCGGTGTGGCGGTGGCCGGCAGCGGAGGTCATGCCGGGCTTCATGGTTTCGAGGCGGCGGGCGCCGCAGGTTCGGTTCGTGGTGCCTGGGCCTCTTCCCATTTCAGCAGGTCGGCATGCCCCTTTTTGAATTGGCCCGCAGTGGTGTTGGATTTTTTCCAGTCATCGCTGGCCGGCTCCACGCCTTGCGGACGGTTCACAAATACGGACTGGTACGGGGTGGATGGCACCAGCGTGCCCGGGCTGGCAGCTTGTTCGGTGGGTCGGGGGTTCACCCGGGGGTAGGGATCTGTCTGTGCATGGGCCCCGGCATAACCGATGAAAAACAGCGCGAGGGCCAGCGCTGTGCGCGGGCGGGAAATGAAACGAATGGTCACAAGAATCTCCTGGATACAAGCGGGGCGATTTGCGGAAAATCGCGGGTATCCGGCGTCAAGAGCCTGAAAGGCCCTGCCGGACGGCAAGTACAGGCCCAGTACGGGCCTGGAGATCAGGAAATGGGTGGTTTTTGGCCCAGCGCGGCGTCGGCGCTGGCGAACTGGTCTGACGCTGGACGCAGCAGGCTGCGCCCTTGGAAAACGGGGCTGTGGTCCGGCACCGCCAGCGACAGCGCGACCGTATGGCAGGCCTGGCATGCCGCGCAGGATTCACAGCCGGTATCGCTCGACTGGGGGGTGTTCCCCGAGGTTTGCCCGGCGCAGTCGTGCATGGCCATGGTTGCTTCGGGCGACGTCTCTTCGTGGCCTGAATGGCCCTCAACCCCCATGTGGTGAGCGGAAGCAGCTATCGTTTTGGTAGCGGACTGTTCCTGTTCCACGGAAGCAAGCCGCCCGTGTTGCACATGGGCTGCGGCCATTTGCGTCGCCATCGCATCGCCCACCCAGCCGCGCAAGGGCAGCAGGGCGATCATCAGGGCGAAGAGCAGGTGGCGCATGGGTGAATGATAGGCGATGCGTTTAAAAAGTTCCCGCGGCAAGCCGTTAAGCTTGCCATCGCAAGGCCGGCAGTGGAAACTGTTGTGATCACTCATGACAAGCAGGTTCGTCCTTTGAAACTTCATTCCATGCTTTTGAAGCCTGGCGTTGCAGCCGCCCTGGCCTCGGCTTTCCTGTTCGGCGCGGGCACGCCGCTGGCCAAGTCGCTGCTCGGCCAGGTCAATCCCTGGATACTCGCCGGGCTTTTGTACCTGGGCTCAGGTCTGGGGCTGGCGATTTATCGGCGCCTGCGCGGCGCTGCCCGGCCACGCCTGAACCGCGGCGAGGGTCGCTGGCTGGCCGCGGCCGTGCTGTGTGGCGGCGGGCTGGCGCCGGTGCTGCTGATGTACGGCCTGTCGGCGATGCCTTCCAGCCATGCGGCCCTGCTGCTCAATGCCGAGGCGGTATTGACCGCCGTGCTTGCCTGGATGGTGTTCAAGGAAAATTTTGACCGCCGTATTGCGGCGGGCATGGCCGCTATCGTGGCGGGTGCCGTGCTGCTGAGCTGGCCGCAGCAGGCAGCGGCCACGGCGGGGTCAACATTCAGCGCGCTGTGGCCCGCGCTGGCCGTGACTTTGGCGTGTTTTTTTTGGGCGCTGGACAACAACTTCACGCGCAAGGTGTCGCTGGTGGATGCGTCATGGATTGCCTGCGTGAAAGGGCTGGTGGCCGGTGTCACCAATCTGCTGCTGGCCTTTTTGGCAGGCGCGGCGTTGCCGGGTGCGGTACAAATCTCCGCCGCGATGGCGGTCGGCCTGCTGGCCTACGGCGTGAGCCTGGCGCTTTTTGTGGTGGCCTTGCGGCACCTTGGGGCATCAAGGGCCGGTGCCTACTTTTCGACGGCGCCTTTTGTGGGCGCATTGTTTTCCGTGGTGTTTCTTGCCGAGCCCGTCACCTGGCAACTGGTGGGTGCCGCCTTGCTGATGGCCATCGGCATCTGGCTGCACCTGACCGAGCATCATGCGCACATGCATCGGCACGAAGCGCTGGAACATGAACACCTGCATGCGCATGACGCGCATCACCCGCATGAGCATGCGCAGGCGGTTCCAGGAATGCATTCACATCGCCACCGCCATGAGCCCCTGGCCCACAGCCATGCGCACTACCCTGACGCCCATCACCGCCACGGGCATTCCGGTGGCTGAAGAAGACGGCCTCGTTTAGACCGCAAACAGGTCTCAGGATTTCTGAAGTTGCAGCTGCGCCTTGTCGATCCAGAGCTGCAGGCTGTCCAGCAATTCCTTCTGGCTGAATGAACAGCTTTCCTCGGTGAACAGTGCGGCGGACTCCAGCCGGTTGAGCAGTTGCGACAGCACATCACTGAAGCGGGCCGGCAAGGCAGCTGCAAGGCTTTGCTGCTGCGCAGCCATTTGTGCAAAGGTGCCCGCGCGAATGCCGTCACTGCGCAGTTGCTGCAGTGCGTCCTGCAATGCTTCGAGTTGCTGTTGGGGTGTCATGTTCTGGTTGTGGAGCTTGAAGGGACGTTCAGGCGGCGGCGGACACCTGCACCCGGGCCGGCATGCGGTCGAACACCAGCGTCAGCATGGCCAGCAAACCAAAAGGCACGCCGACCCAGCCCAGCTGCGCAAAACCCACCTGATCGAGCACCGCACCGCTGACCACAGCGCCCAGCGCCGTGCCCACGTACAGCATGGAGCCATTGAGGCTGAGCAGCAGCGGTGCCTGTGCGGGCGACAAGGTGGCCAGCCGGCTTTGCTGCGGTGCCATCAGCCCGAAACCTGCAATGCCCCACAGAACCAGCACGGCCATGGTGGCCGGCACATGGCCGCGCGTCAGCGGCAGCAGGCACATCATCGCCACCAGCACAGCCAGCTGCACGCGCATGCTGCGCAGTGCGCCAAAGCGGTCGGTGGCCCAGCCGCCCATCAACGTACCGGCCACGCCCGCCAGGCCGAAGACGGCCAGCGTGGCGGAAAGCTGCGCTGAACTCATGGGGTTGAGCGCCTGCAGTACCGGACCGACATAGGCAAAAACACTGAAGATGGCAATGAAATACAGCAGCGTTCGGCCCCATACGCGCAGCACCGCGGGCTGGCGCGCTGCGGCGCGGAAACCCGCAAAGCTGGTGCCTGCGCTGGCCATGTCGGCCGGGATCAGCCAGCTCGCCGCGATCAGCGCCGCCAGGCTGGCCCCGGCCGACAGCCAGACCGGCACGCGCCAGCCAAACTCAAAGCCCAGCCAGGCGCCGATCGGCAAGCCCACGGCGTAGCTGATGCTCATGCCCAGGAAGGTGATGGACAGCGCCCTGCCGCGCAGCGATGGCACCACCATGCTGACCGCCAGCGCCGATGCTGCGGCGGTGAACATGGCACCTGCTCCCATCAGTACGCGGCCCAGCAGCAGCAGGGGAAAGTTGGGCGCGACGGCGCAAACCAGGCAACCGGCGGTAAACAGGCTGAGTGCCAGCTGGACGGCGCGCTTGCGTGGCCACCTGGCGGTAAGGATGATGAGCAGGGGCGCCAGCACCGCGGTGGCAATGGCGTATGCCGTCATGGCCTGGCCGGCGGCCGCCACACTGATGCCCAGCGAGGCACTCATGGGCTGCAGGATGCCGCCGAGCACAAAAGCCCCGCTGCCGATCACGAGGTTGCACAGGGCGAAGAAATAGAGAATGGGCGGCATGGCAGTCATRGGCAGCAGGAATCCGGTGGGCAGATCAGGGTGAAGGCATGGTTGCGGGYGGGCGAGCGGTTAGGCAACAAATCGGCCTTCGGCCCAACCGGAATCAGCGCAAGCAGCTATCAAATTGAGAGCAACAAAAAGACGTCACCGCTATTGTGCGGGAACTCACCCAATCCTGCAGGAGCGGGTGAAAGGCGGTCTTGCGCGGCCCCGTCAGGTTTGCGGGATCCAGGGCCCGCTGGCGGGCAGGGTTGATGTGCTTTGCAGCACTTCCAGGTCTACCGGCTGCGGCGTGTTGTCGCCCGCACCCTGGATTTTCACGATGTCCTGCGGGCAGGCGGAAAACGCGACAAAGCAGTCCATCTCGGCGCGCAGCGTGATCGAGTCACCGGCCTTCGTCACGGTGGGCAGGGTTTTGAGTGTGATGCCGTCGGGCTGCACCCGGATGTTCATGAAGATGTTGAACGAAGCGAGGATGGCGCGTGGCGGCGTCAGGCCCAGCTCGAACATGCCTTCAAACATGTTGTCGCAGCAGTTGCGGTGGTAGCCCTTGACACCCAACAGTTCATAGCGGCGGCGGTCGCAGGCGGCCATGAAGGTGTCGTGTACGCCGGGCGTGCTGTCTTCCACCACGGTGAGGATGGGGTGGCGCTGGTTAGTGACGAAAGAGTCGCCGACGACAGGATTCAGGTGCTGGTTCCACACGCGGGTGGTTTCCATGCACATGAATTCGTTCAGGTCGTAGGCATTGAACGCCCAGCAATCGACCACCTGCGTGCCGTGGGTGTTGATGACCTTCACGGCTTGCCCGGCCTGCAGGCGCAGCGCCTTGCCGTGGCCGGCAGGGATGTGCAGGGCGCCGGGCGTCATGGATTCCCCAGGTTACTGGATCATCCCGAGGAACTGCTTCAGCTCGGCGGTTTGCGGATTCGAAAACACTTCGTCGGGCGGCCCGATCTCGTGCACGCGGCCCTGGTGCATGAAGACCACTCGGTCGCAGACCTTGCGGGCGAAGTTCATCTCGTGCGTCACCATCAGCAGCGTCATGCCTTCGGCGGCGAGGCTTTCCACGACCTGCAGCACTTCACCGACGAGTTCAGGGTCCAGCGCCGAGGTGATCTCGTCGCACAACAGCACCGAAGGCTGCATGGCCAGTGCGCGCGCGATCGCCACGCGCTGTTGCTGCCCGCCCGAAAGCTGGTCGGGCCAGGACTCGAATTTTTCGGCCAGGCCCACGCGTTGCAGCAGCGCACGCGCGTGTTCTTCTGCGGGGGCACCGGCCGTCTTCTTGACCAGCGTCGGTGCCAGCATGATGTTTTTGCCAACGGTCAGGTGCGGGAAGAGGTTAAAGCTCTGGAAGATCATGCCGACATGCTGGCGCAGCTCGCGCATGACCTGCGGGCTGTCGTGCAAAAGGTGCTTGCCGTCCACACGCAGCGTGCCGCTCTGAAAGACTTCCAACCCGTTGATGCAGCGCAGCAGCGTGCTTTTTCCCGAGCCGCTTTTGCCGATGATGGCGATCACTTCGCCGGCCTTGACTTCCAGATCAATGCCCTTCAAAACCTCGTTGGCTCCGAAGCTTTTGCGAAGTTGATTGATCTCGACAAGAGTCCTGTCGGACGAAGTTGTTGCGGGGGATGATGCGACGTTAGCGTCCATTTCTGGCTTTCCTCTCAAGCTTGCGGGCATACAGGGACACGGGGAAACACAGCGCGAAGTACATCAGYGCGACGCAGCTGTACACCACAAAGGGTTTGAAGGTGGCGTTGGTGATCATGGTGCCGGCCTTGGTCAGTTCGATAAAACCAATCACCGAGGCCAGCGCCGTGCCCTTGATGACCTGCACCAGAAAGCCCACGGTGGGCGGCACGGCAATGCGCACAGCTTGCGGCAACACGATGTACTTGAGCTGCTCTCCAAAGTTGAGCGCCAGGCTTTGCGCGGCTTCCCATTGGCCTTTGGGGATGGCGTCAACGCAGCCGCGCCAGATTTCGGCGAGGTAGGCGCTGGTGTAAAGCGTCAGCGCCACCGCGGCGGCCACCCAGGCCGGCACATTGATGCCGAAAAGCGCCAGGCCGAAATAGGCCAGGAAGAGCTGCATCAGCAAGGGCGTTCCCTGGAACAGCAGCACGTAGCCGTCCAGCGCGCGGCGCGTGATGAGGGCCGCCTTCTGCGCGCCCGGCACCGCGCGGGTGGCGGACAGCCGGCCCACCAATAGCAGCATGCCGACGATGCCGCCGCCTATGAAGGCGACGAGCGACAGCACAACGGTCCAGCGCGCCGCAAGGAGCAGGTTCCTGAAAATATCCCAGACAGAAAATTCAATCATGGTATTGCCCGGCCTTTCCAGTTAGCGACCAAAAAGGAACTTCGGACCCATCCAGTTGAGGAGCTTGCGCACCGCAACGGAGAGCACCAAATAGATCAGCGTGGCGATGATGAAGGCCTCAAACGCCCGGAAGTTGCGGCCCTGGATCAGGTTGGMGGCGTAAGACAGCTCCTGCGTCGAAATTTGCCCGCACACCGCGGAGCCCAGCATCACGATGATGATCTGGCTCACCATGGCGGGCCAGACTTTCTTGAGTGCCGGCGGYAGCACCACACGGGTATAAATCTGCACCCGGTTGAGTGCCAGGCTTTCGGCGGCTTCAATTTGTCCGCGTGGCGTGGCTTCAACGCCCGCGCGAATGATCTCGGTGGCGTAGGCAGACAGGTTGATGACCATCGCCAGCACCGAGGCCGTCTCAGGCGAAAGCCTGAAGCCCGCAGCCGGCAGGCCGAAGAAGATAAAGAACAGCTGCACGATAAAAGGCGTGTTGCGGATCAGCTCCACATACGTGCCGACAACCCAGCGCAGCCACGTGGGCCCGCTGGCGCGCGCCCAGGCAAACGCCATGCCCATGAACATGCCGAGTACCGACGAGATCGCCGTCAGGCCCAGCGTCCAGGCAACCCCAATGGCCAGCAGCGGCCATTGCGACAACACGGCCATGAAATCCAACTCAACGCGCATCTGGTGCTCTCCTGTTGAACGACGATTGCCTTCCCTACCAGTAGCCGCAGTGGAACCGGCTTAGCCGGGCCACAAGCGGCGCCCCCTGCAAGGGGGAGGCGGTTACGCGCAGCGAACCGCAACGGGGGTCAGGGAAGATTGCCGGCAGGGCGGCCCAGCCATTTCATCGCGATCTTGTCCAGGTCGCCATTTTTCTTGGCTTCGGCAATGACTTCATTGACCTTCAGGCGCAGCTTGTCTTCACCTTTGGCCACGCCGATGAAGTTGGGGCTGTCGGCGAGCAGCAGTTTGTACTCGGTGTTCAGTTGCGGGTTCTTGGCCATCATGTTGCCGGCCACGGAGGCGCCGGTGGCGATCAGCTGCACCTGGCCTGCGGTGTAGGCCGRCACGGTGGTGTTGTTGTCTTCAAAGCGCTTGATGTCGGCGCCGGCAGGTGCAACCTTGCTCAGTTCCTGGTCTTCCAGGGCGGCGCGCGTGACGCTGATGCTCTTGCCGGAAAGATCGGCAAACGACTTGACGCTGACGCTCTTGGGACCGAACACGGCCTGGAAGAAGGGCGAGTAGGCCACCGTGAAGTCGATGACTTTCTCCCGGTCGGGGTTTTTGCCCAGCGTGGAGATCACCAGGTCGGCTTTTTTGGTTTGCAGATAAGCGATGCGATTGGCGCTGGTGACAGGCACGAGCTCGATTTTTACGCCGAGTTTTTGCGCGATGTAGCCGGCCATTTCCACGTCCAGGCCCTGGGGTTTCAGGTCAGTGCCGACCATGCCGTAGGGCGGGAAGTCGGTCGGGATCGCGATCTTGATCTCTTTGGCTTTCATGATGTCGTCCAGCGCAGTCTGTGCATGGACGCCGGTGGCGCCCAGCACGGCGGCTGCGGCAAGAGCAAGAGAAAAAACGCGTTTTCTGGAATTCATAGCAGGGCTCCAAGGTAGGTTGAGGAATCGTCAGTGGGTTTGGCCGAAGCACGGCCGGCTTTGCGAACACGGGTGGACAAATCTTTGGACGGCGCGTTGTCAAGCACTTGCGCGGCGAGCGGACTCAACGCGCTGCGCAGATGCGACAGCGGGTCGCCGGCGCCGACCTGCAGCTTGAGCGCGGCCTGCACGCTGCCGATATGGGCCTGCATGAGTTTTTCGGCCTTGGCCAGGTCGCCCTTTTCAAGCGCCTGCACGATCTGCACATGCTCTTCGCAGGATTGCGCCGCATCGTGCGACGACTGGTAGAGCATGGCAATGAGTGTGGTGCGCGCGGTGAAATCGCGCAGGGTATCGGCCAACAGGCTGTTGCCCAGGCATTCGGCCAGGCACACATGAAAGTCACCCAGCAAAAAGCTGCGCAGACCCACGTCGTCGCCTTTGACGGCGGCTTTCTCGCGGGTGAGGTGGCTTTTGAGCTGCTTGATGGCAGCCTTGCTGACGTCACYGGTACAGCGGATCAGGCCCATCTCGATCACGCGGCGCGCCTCGAAGGCTTCGCGCGCCTCTTCCTGCGAAGGCTCGATGACGTACCAGCCACGCCGGCTGCTGACGGTAACGATGCYGCGCACCGCCAGCCGGGTCAGGGCCTCACGCACGATGGTGCGGCTGCAGTCAAACAACATGGCCAGCTGCTGCTCGCCCAGGCGCGCGCCGGGCGCAAGCTTTTGCGCCATCACGGCTTCAATGATGCGGTTGGAGATGTCGGAGGCTGTGGCCATGCACCCTGTAGTGCATATCCCGTGCCAGCTGCCAAACTGGTTCAATTAACTGGTATACAAGTTATGTGCACCTGTCTGGCGTGCCTGGGAGCCAAAATTGCGGGGTTTTGGGGCCGTCTGYACCAGAAAGGGGAATGGCGTAGGCGCGTGGCTCTGGCTGCTGGCGCCTCTACCGCGCCGGATCCTGTCAGTCCAGCCTGGCACCGGAAGCCTTGACCGCCTGGGCCCAGCGCGGCATTTCAGCGGCCAGGAACTGGGCGAACTCATCACTGCCCATGAAGGCAGGGTCGGCCCCTTGCGTGACCATGCGGTTGCGGATGTCCGGGCTGGTCATGACCTGCTTGAAGGCATCGCTGAGTTTGGCCGTCACGTCCCTGGGCAGGCCTGCGGGTGCGAGGAAGCCGTAAAAGCCCACCACCTCGAAACCCTTGATGCCCGATTCAATCACCGTCGGGATGTCAGGCAGGGCGGGGTTGCGCTCCTTGCTGGTCACGGCCAGCGCACGGACCTTGCCCTGCTTGTGATAGTTGGCGGCCTGCGGAATCGATTCGCCCATGAACTGCACCTGGCCTGCCATCAGGTCGGTAAAAGCGGGGGCGCTGCCGCGGTAGGGGATGTGCACCATGAAGAGCCCGGTGGCATTCTTGAACATCTCGGGCACCAGATGGCTGATGCCGCCGTTGCCGGCCGATCCGTAGTTGACCTGGCCGGGCCTCGCCTTGGTGTAGGCGATGAATTCCTTGAGGTTGTTGACCGGTAGCTTGGGGTTGACCAGCAGGGCCAGCGGTTGCATGGCGGTGCGCGCAATCGGGGTGAAGTCTTTCAGCGTGTTGTAGGGCAGCTTGCTGTAGAGCGCGGGGTTGATCACCATCACGCCGGTGTTGGCCAGCATCAGGGTGTAGCCGTCGGGCGCGGCCTTCATGACGTCTTGTGCGCCCACGGTGCCGCCGGCGCCGGATTTGTAGTCGATCACGATGGGCTGACCCAGCACGGCCTGCAGGCGCTCGGTCAAGAGGCGTGCATGCTGGTCCAGCGGCCCGCCGGCCGGGAAGCCGATCACCACGCGTATGGGCTTTTCGGGAAAAGCCGCGAACGCTGCGCCAGACGCCAGCGCTGTGAAGGCCAGCGCGCAAGCTGACATCAGGGTTTTGCGTCGAAGGGCGAGAAATCGGGTCATGGTGTCTCCTGGATGTTTCTGCTTTTATTTCCGCGTGTAAGTGGTGAGGCCGGAAGGACTTCCGCCGTGAAAGGGGAATGCATGTGCTCTCGCACGGGCTGCCGTGCGGGTGCAATCCATCATAGTGAGCGCGGGTCGCTCAAGTGACAGTGTTTTATCAGGAGCTTCCCGGATGTGGGCAGTGTGGACTCGGGGTAGGCTTGGGTCCCAAGTCAGTACTTGTCTGGAGCCTTTTTCTTGACCCTTGATTCCAATACCGGCCAGGCCGTCCCCGCAGCAACTCCGCACAACCTGCACCACCAGGTCTGGCCCAAGCGCCTGCCGCACAGCATCACGCCGCCGGCGACTTCGCTCTGGCACAACCTGGCGGTCAGCGCGTTGCGCTTTCCGGACAAGCCCGCGCTGGTTTTCTTCAACCGCGCGCTCAGCTATGCCGAAGTGATGCGGCAAGCCGAGCGCCTGGCAGCCACGCTTTACCGCATGGGCGTGCGCAAGGGCGACCGCGTGGTGCTCAACATGCAGAACTGCCCGCAGTGGGTGATCGCGCACTTTGCGATCCTGCGGGCCAATGCCGTGGTCGTGCCGGTCAACCCGATGAACCGGGCCGAAGAACTCAAGCACTACATCACCGATCCCGACGCCAGGGTTGCCATCACCACGGCCGACCTGGCGCCCGAGCTGGCCAGGGCGAATGCACAGCTGGCACCCACCGACCGGCTCACGCACCTGGTGGTCACGCATTACAGCGATGCTTTTGACATGGAGCAATCCGGCGGCGACGATGCAGCGATGCCCGACGCCTGGCGCGAATGGCTGGGCACGCGCCACTCACTGCCCGCACTGGACGGCGGCACAGTGATGAGCTGGGCTGATGCGATGACGGCCGGAGAAACCACCGAGCTGCCCCCACACACCGCCACGCCGCAAGACCTGGCTGTGCTGCCCTATACCAGCGGCACCACCGGGCTGCCCAAAGGTTGCATGCACACGCATGCCAGCATCATGCACAACGCTGTGGCCAGTTGCCTGTGGGGCGGCAGCACGTTTGAAAACGTCACGCTGTCTGTGGTGCCGATGTTTCACATCACAGGCATGGTGTCGGTCATGCACGCTTCCATTTACGGCAGTGCGACGCTGGTCATCATGCCGCGTTGGGACCGCGAGCTGGCCGGGCGCCTGATCTCGCGATGGGGGGTGACACACTGGACGAATATCCCCACCATGGTGATCGACCTGCTGGGTAGTCCCAACTTCGCCAGCTTCGACCTTCGCAGTTTGGTCTACATCGGCGGCGGCGGGGCGGCCATGCCGCAGGCTGTGGCCCAGCGCCTGTGGGAACAATACGGCCTGCGCTTTGCCGAAGGCTACGGCCTGACGGAAACCGCGGCGCCCTCGCACAGCAACCCCTATGACGCCACCAAACAGCAATGCCTGGGCGTTCCCTTCATGAGCTGCGACTCGCGCATCATTGATCCGGTCACGCTCAAGGAAGTGCCACAGGGCGAGCAGGGCGAAATCATCATGAGCGGGCCGCAGATATTCCAGGGCTACTGGAAGCGCCCGGACGCGACGGCCGAAGCTTTTATCGAGCTCGACGGCAAGCGTTTCTTTCGCTCGGGCGATCTGGGGCGCATGGACGAGCAAGGCTATTTCTTCATTACCGACCGGCTCAAGCGCATGATCAATGCGTCAGGCTTCAAGGTGTGGCCGGCCGAAGTGGAGGCGCTGATGTTCAAGCACCCGGCCATCCAGGAGGCCTGCATCATCAGTACCAAAGACGCCTACCGCGGCGAAACCGTCAAGGCGGTGGTGGTGCTGCGCGCCGCGGCCAAAGGCCAGACGACGGAAGACGACATCATCAACTGGTGCAAGGAGAACATGGCGGCGTACAAATATCCGCGTGTGGTGCAGTTTGTCGATGCGCTGCCCAAGAGCGGCTCGGGCAAGGTCATGTGGCGAGCCTTGCAGGAAGCGGAGCAGGGCGCAAAGTGACTGACTCTGGCACGATGCGGGTTCTGAGCCTTCTGAGTGCCACCCGGAGACAAAATTGAAAATCACATCGGTCAAGCCGTTCATCCTGCATGTGCCCGTCACGGGCTCGCAGATTGCCGACAGCACCCACACCATTTCGCATTGGGGCGTGGTCGGGGCGCAGATAGACACAGACAACGGGCTCACCGGGTACGGCTTCACCGGCACCCATGCCCATTTGCCGAGCGACCAACTGATTACACGCTGCATCGAGACCTGCCATGCGCCGCTTCTGATCGGTGAAGACGCGGCAGACATCCAGCGTTTATGGCTCAAGCTGGCGCGCAACCCGGCCCTGCAGTGGGTGGGGCGCGCCGGCATCATCACGCTGTCTCAGGCCGCCATCGACATCGCGCTGTGGGACTTGAAGGCCAAGGCTGCGGGCGTGCCGCTGTGGAAGCTGCTGGGCGGCCAGGTGCGCGAGAAAGTACGCGCTTACAACACCGACATCGGCTGGCTGAGCATTCCCGACGACCAGCTGGTGACTGGKGCGAAGCGCGCAGTCGACGAAGGCTTCACCGGTATCAAGGTCAAGATTGGCTCCAGCGTCGACCGTGACCTGAAACGGCTGGAGGCCGTGCGCCGCGCCATCGGCCCCGCCATCACCATGGCAACCGACGGCAACGGCAAATGGGACTTGCCCACCTGCCAGCGCTTTTGCCGCGCGGCAGAGGCATTTGATTTGTACTGGATTGAAGAGCCGCTCTGGTACGACGACGTGAAAGGCCATGCGCAACTGGCGCGCAGCACCAGCATCCCCGTCGCGCTGGGCGAGCAGCTCTACACGCACGATGCGTTTGCGGAATTCTTCCACCAGGAAGCGATTCATTGGGTGCAGCCCGATGTGACGCGCATGGGCGGCATCACCGAAGTGCTGCGCGTCTGCGACACGGCGCATTCCTTCCGGTTGCCGGTGGCGCCGCACGCGGGCGACATGAGTCAGGTGCATGTGCACCTCAATCATGCCCACCCGGCCTGCACGGTGCTTGAATACATCCCCTGGATCAAGGACTGCTTCCTGGAGCCGGCCCAGGTGGTGGACGGCCACTTCAGCCTGCCGCAGCAGCCGGGCGCCAGCACCACGCCCACGGAAGCAGCCTGGGCCAGATACCACCAGCCGGCATCCTGATGTCGTTCGGATGATTTTTAGTAAAAAGTGGCTGAAAGCCATAATGGACGAGCGCAAGCAGCTATAAAAATAGTAGCAAAATCCTGCACGGCTGTGCCGGCTTTCCAGGTCAGGTATCGTGCTGCTCTGTCAAACCAACGAACACGCGGCGCTTGCTGCGCTTTTCCTGCATGGCCAAACCCGCTCCGTCTCTTCCTCCTTCGCCTGACCTGGATGACAAGCCGCTCGACGGCTGGCGGCTGCGCCTGTACACCATCATCTTTGAGGCCGACACCCGTGCCGGACGGCTTTTTGACAAGACACTGATCGCCCTTATCCTGGTCAGTATCGCCGTGGTGATGGCCGACAGCGTGCAGTCGATCCATGCTTCGCACGGCCGGGCGTTCGCGGTGGTCGAATGGATCTTCACGCTACTCTTCACCGCCGAATACATCGCGCGCCTGGTGTGTGTGCGCAAGCCGCTGCAGTACGCGACAAGTTTTTTCGGCATCATCGATCTGGTCGCCGTGTTGCCAACTTACCTGGCGCTGTTCTTTCCGGAACTCCATGCGCTCATCGATGTGCGCGTGCTGCGGCTGCTGCGTGTGTTCCGTATCTTCAAGCTGGCTGCCTACGTGGCTGAATACCAGTCGCTGGGCCGGGCGCTGGCAGCGAGCGGCCGCAAGATTCTGGTGTTCCTGTCAGCCGTGGTCATGATGGTGCTGGTGATGGGTACCGTGATGTACGTGGTCGAAGGGCCGTCCAACGGCTTTACCAGCATCCCGACCTCGGTCTACTGGGCCATCAGCACGGTCACCACGGTAGGCTTTGGCGACATCACGCCCAAGACAGACCTGGGCCGGCTGATCTCGTCATTCATGATGTTGCTGGGCTGGGGCATTCTTGCGGTGCCCACCGGCATCGTCACGGCCGAAATGGCGGCGGAGCGGCGGCTGCAGCATCTGGCCTTGCCGACCACGCGCACCTGCCATGAATGCCTGACCGAAGGCCACCTGCCCGAGGCAGACTTCTGCTTTCATTGCGGGGCAGCGCTGCCGCTTTATCAGCATCAAGACCAGCACAAGGATTCCGGGGACGCGAAGGATGCATCCTCTCGGCGTCCTGGTGTTTAAGACGCGCCGGCCGTCAACCGGCGCGGCGTGATCTCTATCGACCCGAGCGCTGTACTCATCCACACCGTGCCGTCCTGCACCGTCACCTGCAGCTGCATGCTGCGCTCAGCCAATTTGGCCAAGGCCTGGCTTTCTGCCGCATCGATCTGCCAGACCACCAGGTTGGCGGCGCGGGTGAGCTTGGTTTCAATGTTCTTCCACCAGACCGGTGTACTGCTGGCAAAGCTGTAGACGCTGACCTTTTCGGCCCGCCCGGCGGCCTTCATCAGGCGCTTGTCGTCGGGCTGGCCGACGTCAATCCAGTGCAGGATCTGCTCGGTGTAGTCCTTGTGCCAGAGCGCGGCTTCATCCACGTCCCACAAGTCCTTGGCAAATTCAAGGTTGCCCTTTTTGTCGTCGGCCGGCACGTTGAGCGCGAAGGCCAGCAGGCGGATCATCATGCGTTCGTCGGCCTCCGACGGGTGGCGCGCAATGGTCACGCTGTGGTCGGCGTAGATGCTGCGGTCCATGTCGGACAGGGCTAGCTGGGCTTTGTAGATAGTGGCTTTGAGTGCCATAGGATTTACTTCTTTATCTCTGGTCTGGACGGGAACGAACCCTCTATTGGAACAGAGCGCAGAAGGGTAACCCCGCCCGAGCGGGATTTAACGGGTCTGGCTATAGTTTCCCGATGATCAGTCTTTCAGTCCTAGACCAGTCCGTCGCCGTCACCGGCCGCACGGAAGACGCCTCCATCCGCGAAACCCTGCAACTGGCCCGCCACTGCGAAGCGCTGGGCTACAAACGCTTTTGGGTCAGCGAGCATCACAGCCACCCCAGCATCGTCGGCTCGGCCCCCGAAGTCTTGATGGCAGCCATCGCGGCCACCACCAGCCGCATCCGCGTGGGCAGCGCCGGTGTCATGCTGCCGCACTATGCGGCGCTCAAGGTGGCAGAGCAGTTTCGGGTACTCGAAGCCATCGCGCCGGGCCGCATCGACCTGGGCGTGGGCCGCGCGCCGGGCTCGGACATGCGTACGGCGCGTTTGCTGAGCAGCGACCCGCGTCAGTCGGCCGAGAACTTTCCCATCCAGGTGCGTGAGCTGCAGGCCTGGCTGGCTGGCGTTGACCTGCCCGAAGGCCATCCGGGCCGCGGCGTGACGGCCAACCCCATGGGGCCGACCACGCCGGAGATGTGGATGCTGGGCAGTTCTGACTACGGCGCGCAGCTGGCCGCGCACTATGGACTACCGTATGCGTTTGCTTACTTCATCACCGACGGGCAGGGCGCGGAGCAGGCATTGGACCTGTATCGGTCCACCTACCGGCCCAGCCCGCGCCACCCGACGCCGCAGGCGGTGCTCTGCGTCTGGGCGCTGGCGGCCGACACGGAGGCCGAGGCCTGGCATCACTTCTCGGGTCGCGAGCGCTGGAAGATAGACCGCAACCGCGGCGCGCTGGCGGCCCTGCCTTCGCCCGAAGAAGTGGCGCTGCGGCCGTATACGCCGGTCGAGCAGGCCGAGGCCGACAGGCTCAGGGCCAATGCGTTGGTCGGCAGCGGCCCGCAAGTTGCTGCCAAATTAAGGGCGTTGGCTCATACACTGGGGGTTGACGAGCTGGTCGTGATCACCTGGACACACGACCCCGTTGCCCGCAGGCGCTCCTATGAACTGCTGGCGCGGGAGTTTTTCTGAGTTTGAAACCGGCTACCCACAAAAAACACTGAACAAATATCGAGACAAGGACCACCCCATGCAAACGCCTCCTGCCACTCCGCTCTTTAGCGCCGCCATCGCCGGCAGCCTGCCCAAACCTGGCTGGCTGTCGGAAACCCAAAAACTCTGGCCTCAGTGGAAAAGTGAAGGCGAAGAACTCAGGCAGGCCAAGGCCGACGCCACGCTGCTGTGGATCAAGGTGCAGGAAGACGCGGGCCTGGACGTGATTGGTGACGGCGAGCAGTCGCGCCAGCACTTTGTGCACGGTTTTCTGGAGCAGGTTGACGGCATCGACTTCGAGCACAAGGTCAAGATGGGCATACGCGACAACCGCTACGACGCGATGGTGCCGCAGGTGGTGTCGCAGCTCAAGCTCAAGGGCCGGGTGCATGCTGCTGAAGCACGGCTGTTGCGCGCGCACACCACCAAAAAAATAAAATTCACCTTGCCGGGCCCGATGACGATTGTCGACACCGTGGCCGACCAGTTCTACGGCGACAAGGTCAAGATGGCGATGGCGTTTGCTGAGCTGCTGAACCAGGAAGCGCTGGCGCTGCAGGCCGACGGCGTCGACATCATCCAGTTCGACGAACCCGCGTTCAATGTCTACATGAAGGAAGCCGCCGACTGGGGCGTGAGGGCGCTTGAGCGCGCGGCGCAGGACCTGACCTGCACGACCGCCGTGCACATTTGCTACGGCTACGGCATCAAGGCCAACACCGACTGGAAGGAAACCCTGGGCGAGGAATGGCGGCAGTACGAAACCGTGTTTCCGGCGCTGGCCAAAAGCACCATCCGCCAGGTCAGCCTGGAGTGCTACCACTCCCACGTGCCGCCGCACCTGATGGCGCTGCTTGAGGGCAAGGA
>NZ_JBFUCA010000012.1:0-18894 GCF_056405475.1 Polaromonas sp. P1_G4 | reverse complement strand
ACACGTTCCATGACAAACATGCACGCCAGGCGCCGTAGCTTCCTTGCTTCGGCGGCGGCAATCGCCGCGTTCGGCGCCCGGGCGCAGGGCGCCTCTTCGGTTTCGACCCGGATGGTGATTCCATTCGCCGCCGGTGGCGCGACGGACGTCCTCGGTCGCGATCTGGCCCAGGCCATGAGCACGGCCCTGGGACAGCCTTTCATCATCGAGAACGCCGGCGGCGGCGCCGGCGTGCCTGCCATGCAGAAGGTGACAGGCTCGAAGGCCGATGGCCATACGCTGCTCTTCGCCGCCTCCGGCAACATCACGGCACAACCCCTGCTGCAGAAGCCGCGCGTGGACATCCTGACCCAGCTCACGCCGGTGGGGATGATCGCGACGGCACCACACGTGCTGGTGGTGACGGCGAAGATGCCGTTCAAGACGATCGCGGAGCTGGTTGCGTATGCCAGGGCACATCCGGGCCAACTGAACTTCGGCTCTGCGGGCGTCGGGGGATTGGCTCACCTCGGCACGGAACTGTTCGCGCGCGCCGCGCAGATCGACATCAAGCACGTGCCGTACCGCGGGGCTTCGGCGGCGACCACGGACCTTGTCTCCGGCCAGATTCACGCGATGTTCGGAACCATGCCTTCGTTCACCAGCATGGCCCAGAACGGCTCGCTGCGCGTCATCGGCCTCACCGCCCCCAGCGCCGCAGCGCCTCTGAAGGGGATCCCCTTGATTTCGAACACCGTTCGCGGCTTTGGTTACAAGAGCTGGAATGCCATCTTCGCGCCCAACGGAACGCCGGAACCCGTCGTCGCGCGCCTCTACGCGGCGATGAAGAAAGCGTCGCTCGACCCTGGGGTGGCCAGGCGTTTCGAAGAACAGGGGGTCGACATCGAGCTTGCGGATGCGGCCGAGCTCACCGACATGATCCGCAAGGAAACCGGACTTTGGGACAAGGTGATCCGCGAAGCAAACATCCAGGTGAACTGATCTCTGTATGTCGCAACTCGCCTCTTCCGGGGCCGTGCCGAGGGTGACGCGCCTGTCGCCGGGAGCACGTCCCGCCGCGCCGCCGGGCTTGCGGAAATTCCTGTCGTTGCGGGATTTCGAGACAGGCGCCCGGCGCCACCTGCCGCGCCCGCTCTTTGAATACATCGCCGGCGGAGCGGAAGACTCGGCCTCGCTGCACGATAACCGCGCGGCATTCCTGGAGTTCGGTTTCGTCACGCGAGTACTGCGCAACGTGTCCGGCCGCAGCCAGGCGGTCGACCTTCTCGGTAGGCGCTACACATCACCGTTCGGTATCGCGCCTATGGGCATCAGTGCGCTCAGTGCGTATCGCGGCGACCTCGTGCAGGCCCGCGCAGCGGCGGCCGAGGGCGTGCCGATGATCATGAGCGGCTCCTCACTCATCCCGCTGGAAGAGGTGATGGCCGCCGCCCCGGAGACCTGGTTCCAGGCTTACCTGCCGGGCGAGACCGCCAAGATCGAGGCGTTGATCGACCGCGTCGACCGTGCGGGCGTCGAGACGCTCGTGCTGACGGTCGACACCGCCGTGCTCGCCAACCGCGAGAACAACATCCGTGCAGGCTTTTCCACGCCCCTGCGACCGGGCTTTCGCCTGGCGTGGGAGGGGCTCACCCACCCGCGCTGGACGATCGGCACCTTCCTGCGGACGCTCGTTATCCACGGCATGCCGCACTTCGAGAACTCGTACGCGACCCGTGGCGCTCCGATCCTCTCGTCGCAAGTGGCTCGTGACTTCGGCGCCAAGGACCACCTGGACTGGGAGCACCTGGCCCTCATTCGCCGCAAATGGAAGCGCACCCTGGTGGTCAAGGGCATCATGAACCACGAGGACGCACGCAAGGTGCGGGACATGGGCGCCGACGGCCTGATCGTGTCGAACCACGGCGGCCGCCAGCTCGATGGCACGGTCTCGCCGCTGCGCGTGCTGCCCGAGGTCGTCCGGGCGGTTGGCGCCGACTTCCCGGTCATGATGGATAGCGGCATCCGGCGCGGGACGGACGTCCTGAAGGCGCTCGCACTCGGCGCCAGGTTCGTGTTCGTGGGCCGCCCGTTCAACTATGCGGCCGCCGTCGCCGGCGAAGAGGGTGTGCGCCATGCAATCCGCATCCTGGCCGACGAAGTCCAGCGTGATCTGGGCCTGCTCGGGCTGACCTCCATTTCGGAAGTGCGCAGCGCACAGTTGCGCGACCTGGCACTCGCGAGGGGGGGTGACCATGGGCTGCAAATGCAGTCTGGTTCAGGCCGCTGAAGGCCCGGCACCGATAATGGGGGATGAGCTCCTCTCCTTCCCCTTCTTTCTCTTCTTCCGCCGGCAACACCGACTTCGCCAGCTTGCCGCTAAACGCGGCCGTTTTGGCCAACCTGCAGCAGCTCGGCTACCTCAGCATGACGCCCATCCAGGCCGCCAGCCTGCCGGTGGCGCTGCTGGGCAAAGACCTGATTGCCCAGGCCAAAACCGGCAGCGGCAAGACCGCCGCCTTTGCCATTCCCTTGCTGGCCAACCTCAATGCGCGGCGCTTTGCGGTGCAGGCCATGGTGCTTTGCCCCACGCGTGAGCTGGCCGACCAGGTGGCGACCGAGATCCGCCGTCTGGCGCGGGCCGAGGAAAACACCAAGGTGGTGGTGCTGTGTGGCGGTGTGCCGCTGCGCAACCAGACCGCCAGCCTGGAAAACGGCGCGCACATTGTGGTGGGTACGCCGGGCCGCATCATGGACCATCTGGCGCGCGGCAATTTGACCCTGGAAGCGCTGAACACCCTGGTGCTCGATGAGGCCGACCGCATGCTGGACATGGGATTCTTCGAGGACATCGTCACCGTCGCCAAGCAGTGCCCCAAAGAGCGGCAGACCCTGCTGTTCTCGGCAACCTATCCTGAAGGCATTGCCAAACTAAGCCAGCAGTTCATGAAGACGCCCCAAACCATCACCGTCCAGGCCCAGCATGAGAAGACCAAGATCCAGCAGCGCTGGTACCAGGTGCCCGACAGCGACCATGACGAAGCCCGCCTGGGCGCCGTTGCGCAGGTACTGCGGCATTTCCGCCCGGCCAGCACGCTGGCGTTCTGCAACACCAAGTCGCAGTGCCGCGCACTGGTGGCCTATTTGAAAGAGCAGGGTTTTAGCGCGCTGGCGCTGTTCGGCGAACTGGAGCAGCGCGAGCGCGACCAGGTGCTGGTGCAATTTGCCAACYGCAGTTGCTCGGTGCTGGTGGCCACCGATGTGGCCGCCCGCGGCCTGGACATTGCGCAGCTCGTGATGGTCATCAACGTCGACGTGACGCCGGACGCCGAAGTGCACATTCACCGCATCGGCCGCACTGGCCGCGCTGATGAAGAGGGCTGGGCCATCAGCCTGGCGAGCATGGACGAGATGGGTTATGTCGGGAAAATCGAGGTGCTGCAAAAGGCTGAATCCGAATGGCACAAACTGACCGAGCTGACGCCGGCCAGCAATGAACCGTTGCTACCGCCCATGGTGACGCTGCAGATTGTGGGGGGCCGCAAGGAAAAAATCCGCGCCGGCGACGTGCTGGGCGCGCTGACCGGCGAGGCCGGCTTCACGCGCGAGCAGGTCGGCAAGATCAACGTGAATGAGTTCTCCACCTATGTGGCGGTGGACCGCTCGATTGCCGCCGAAGCCCTGCACAAGCTGTCCACCGGGCGGGTCAAGGGCAAAAGCGTGAAGGTGCGGCTGCTGGATGACGAACCTGAAGGCCGTTGACCCGAATTTGCAAGAAAAATCTGCCTCCAGCCCATATCTGACGGGCGCAAGCAGCTATTGAATTAATAGCAAATGAAGAGCTGGGTCATGCCGGCAGCCCTGACATGTAGGCGCCCATGCCACCCGCAAGCCGGACACCACGTATTCATGGCGGGCGCCAAAGCCGCAAACCGCCGCAAATCGCCGGTATCCGCCTCGAAGAGGTCCACAATGACCGGTACACCAGATCAGCGCGCTTTTGCGCAGGTGCCCGCCTGCGGCGAGCGCCACGCTGAGAGGCTCCCTTTATTGATTGACGATTTGCGCGGCGGCAGGCTTGCTCCAGGCCTGCTCCTTGCGCAACGGCAAGGAAAGAATCCATGGTCAGGCTCCAGTTTTCCGTCGAACTCAACTACGACGTCGCGCCTCCGGGCGGCGACTTCATCTTCAACGTCCACGCGGCGCACACGCAGCAGCAAATCGTGCAGGCCGAAAACCTGCAGGTCAGCCAGCCGGTGCCCTTCACCATCGACACCGACCCGGCGAGCCGCAACCGCTACCTGCGCCTGCAGGCCCAGCCCGGCCCACTGAGCGTGCGCTATGAAGCCACCGTAGACATTTACCACTACACAGCGGCTCCCGGTGAGCTGGGCGAGGTGCCGGTCTGCCAGCTTCCCGGTGCCGTGCTGCCCTACATCTACCCGAGCCGCTACTGCCAGTCCGACCGGCTGCAGAAGCTGGCCTCCAACGAGTTTGGCCATTTGCAGCAAGGCTACAGCCGGGCAGAGGCCATCTGCCAGTGGGTGCAGCAGCGCGTGAGTTTCGAGTCCAACAGCTCGCACGGCAGCACTTCCGCCATTGACACGGTGGTGGAGCGCGTCGGGGTTTGCCGCGACTTCGCGCATTTGATGATCGCGCTGTGCCGCGCTCTCAACCTGCCGGCGCGTTTTGCCACCGGCATTGACTACGGCGCCGACCCCGCGCTCGGCCCCACCGACTTCCATGCCTATGTCGAGGTCTACCTGGGTCACCGCTGGTACCTGTTCGATCCGTCAGGCACCGCCATTCCCATGGGCTTTGTGCGGTTCGCTACCGGCCGTGATGCGGCCGATGCCGCCTTTGCCATGTTGTTCGGCAGCGTCACGTCCAGCGCGCCCATCATCCACATCCAGGCTGTGCCGGATGGGTATGGGCAACTGGTCGTGCCGCAGCGCGTGAACCATGCGCTCTCGACTGACGGCCTCTGAGGGCCGACGCAAAGTTGCCTGTTACCGGCCGGCAATGGCCGCGCGGTTTGACGCGAGGACGTTGTTCTTCTCCAGCCGCCCGCCGGCCTGCACAGCGGCGATCCAGGCGTCGGTGGAGCCTGTGGCGGCAAAGCGCGAGTGAAACACCACGCTGAACACGCGGTGGATTTCTTCGGCGCTGGCCCGGCCGGCCTCGTTGGCATACGGCAGTGCGCCACTGGCATCCTGCAAAAACTCCACATGCAGGCCGCGGTGCGTGGCCTCAAAAATCGTGGAGGCGTCGCAGTTGTGCGTCATGTAGCCGACCACCGTCAGGGTGTCGATGCCGTGCGCTTCCAGCCAGGCCGCGAAGTCGGTGCCGGTGTAGACACTGGGCCAGGCTTTCTCGATGTAGTGGTCACGCGGACGGCTTGCCACAGTCTCGTGCAGCTCCCATGTGGGTGAATCTTTGGCGAACACGGGCGCTGCGGTCGACTCGCTGTGTTGCACCACGACGACCGGAATGCCCGCGGCGCGCGCCGCATCCATGGCGCGGCCGATGTTTGGCAAGGTCTTTTCCACCGGCGGGTATTCGATAAGCAGGCCGCCGCCGCTGAAATATTCCTTTTGCACGTCGATGACGACGAGGGCGCGGCGTGGTACTGCGGGCTTTGAGTTCTGGATGGCCATGTGTTTGCTCCTGCGGGTTGTTGCTGAATCAAGTGATCAACGGATGCTGATGGTGTGATTGTTGGGCGCGGCACGTTTTCCGGGAAGTGGCCCAATTGAAAATATTCGATAGAATCGGGCCATGTCGAAAAAAGCACTTCCACAGATGCCGGTCGTCGGCAAGTCACGCATCAAGTCACGCACCGCAAGCCAGCTCAGCACGGTCGCCGTGGTGGCGTTTGACGGCATCAGCCCATTTCACCTCTCCGTGCCGTGCATGGTGTTCGGCAATGATTTTTCAGGGCCCGATCTGCCGCGTTTCAGGTTGCTGGTGTGCGCCGAAACGCCGGGCAGTTTGCATACGACAGCGGGCTTCACCATTGCGGTAGAGCACAGCTTGAGCGTGCTGGCCAAGGCGCAGACCGTGGTGGTGCCGTCGTGGCGGGACCCGATGGAGCGGCCGTCCGAAGCCCTGCTCAAGGCTTTGCGTGCGGCGCACAGGCGCGGCGCGCGCATCGTCGGGCTGTGCCTGGGGGCTTTTGTGCTGGCCGAGGCCGGCTTGCTCGACGGCCGGCCCGCCGCCACGCACTGGGCGCTGGCGCCGGCTTTTGCCGAGCGCTATCCGCAGGTCATGTTGCAGCCCGATGTGCTGTATGTGGACGACGGTGATGTGCTGACCTCAGCGGGCACGGCTGCTGGCATTGACTGCTGCCTGCATCTGCTGCGCCGGGACTTCGGCGCCGAAGCTGCCAACCGTGTGGCGCGCCGCATGGTGGTGGCGCCGCAGCGGCAGGGCGGGCAAGCACAGTACGTGGAACAACCTCTCCCGGCCACAGGCTCCGACCACCGGCTGTCGGCCATCCTGGCGTGGGTGCAGGAAAACCTGCGCCAGCCCCACAGCCTCGACACGCTGGCGGCACGTGCCCTGATGAGCCGGCGCACCTTCACCCGGCACTTCCGGCAGATCACCGGCACCACCGTGGGCCAGTGGCTGACCAGCCTGCGCCTGGCGCTGGCGCAGCGGCAACTCGAATCAACCGACCGCTCAATGGAGCAGATTGCCCAGGACGCAGGGTTCGGCTCGGCGGTATCCCTGCGGCAGCACTTTGCGGCGACGCTTGGAACCTCGCCGTCGATGTACCGGCGCGAGTTCCGTGGCAACTGATTTTGAGGAAATGAGGCTGCTAGCCAATGGTGACGAGCGCAAGCGGCTATTAAAACAATAGCAACTGAAGGGCTTTAAAAGCAGCCGGACGGGACGGCCGCCTGGCCCTGCCGGTCAGGGTTTTGCCGAGGCAGCCTTGGCCGCGGCGCGGCGGCGTTCGAGGAAGGCCTGCAACTCACCGATCACACCCTTGCGGAAGGCCAGCACGCACAGCACAAAGATCGCGCCGATGATGACGGTGACCCAGGAGCCGACCTTGTCGGCCAGCAGGTTCTGCAGCGCGATCACGATGCCTGAACCCATGACCGGGCCGAAGAAAGTGCCGACGCCGCCCAGCAGGGTCATCAGGATGACTTCGCCCGACATGGACCAGTGCACGTCCGACAGCGTGGCAAAACCCATGACCAGGGTCTTCATCGAACCGGCCAGGCCGGCCAGCGCGGCCGATAGCACAAAGGCCAGCAGCTTGTAGCGGTCGACGTTGTAGCCCAGCGAGATGGCGCGGGGCTCGTTCTCGCGGATCATCTTGAGCACCTGGCCGAAGGGCGAGTGCACGATGCGCGAGATGAACAGGAAGCAGGCCACAAAAATCGCCACCACCACGTAATACAGCGAGATGTCGGATTCGAGCGGCAGCAGGCCGAACAGCTTGCCGCGTGGCACGCCCTGCAGGCCGTCTTCGCCGCCGGTAAAGCTCGCCTGCAGGCAGACGAAGTAGACCATCTGCGCAATCGCCAGCGTGATCATGGCGAAATAAATGCCCTGGCGGCGGATGGCCACCAGGCCGACCAGCAGGCCGATCAGCCCGGCCGCCACCGCGCCGGCCAGCAGAGCCAGTTCGGGTGTCCAGTTCTGCGACTTGATGAACCAGCCGGTGACATAAGCGGCAGAGCCGAAGAATGCGGCATGGCCGAACGAGAGCAGGCCGGTAAAACCCAGCAACAGATTGAAGGCGCAGGCGAAGAGCGCAAAGCAAAGCAGCTTCATCACAAACACCGGGTAGAGACCCAGGAAGGGCGCGGCCAGCGCAAAAGCCAGCAGGACGAGGTAAGTGATGCGCAGCATGTTGGCGGCTTTGGTGGAGAGGGCGCTCATGGTCAGGCTTCCTTTCCGAAGAGGCCGGCGGGCCGGAACATCAACACGATGACCATGATGACGAATACCACGATGTTGGACGCTTCAGGATAAAACACCCGGGTCAGGCCTTCGACGATGCCCAGGCCCAGGCCGGTGATGACCGAGCCGAGGATGGAGCCCATGCCGCCGATCACGACGACGGCAAAGACCAYGATGATCAGGTTGGAGCCCATCAGCGGGTTGACCTGGATGATGGGTGCGGCCAGCACGCCGGCCAGGGCTGCCAGGGCGGCGCCCGCGCCGTAGGTCAGCATCACCATCATGGGGACGTTGATGCCAAAGGCCTGCACCAGCGGCGCGTTTTCGGTGCCGGCGCGCAGGTAGGCGCCCAGCCGGGTGCGTTCGATCAGGAACCAGGTGCCCAGGCAGACCACCAGCGACACCACCACCACCCAGGCGCGGTAAATCGGCAGGCGCATGAAGCCGAGGTCCATGGAGCCGGCCAGCAGGTCGGGCACGTTGTAGTTCTGGCCCGAGACACCGTAAATTTCACGGAAGACGCCCTCGAGCACCAGCGCCAGGCCGAAGGTCAGCAGCAGGCCGTAGAGCGGATCAAGCTTGTACAAGTGCTTGAGGAAGAGCCGTTCGATGATGACGCCGAGAATACCGACCGTCAGCGGCGCCAGCACCAGCGCGAACCAGTAATTCATGCCGAACTGGTCGAGCATGATCCAGGCGGCAAAAGCGCCCAGCATGTAGAGCGCACCGTGCGCAAAGTTGACGATGCCCAGCAGACCGAAAATCACCGCGAGCCCCAGGCTCAGCATGGCGTAGAAGGCGCCATTGACCAGGCCCAGCATCAGCTGGCCCATAAACGCTTGCAGGGGAATACCGAAAATTTCCATGGGAACCTGTCAGGACACCGATACCGTTACTTGTGGCGGGAGTGCAAGGGTTTTTCAAAGAAGCAGCCGGTCATTCTGCATTTCTGCGAAATGACCGGCTGGATCGAACCCTCGTTCTACCCCGCTTTTTGTTTTTTCGTCAGTTCAACGTTTGCGCAGTTGCAGTGATGCTTTACTTCTTGAGAGCCGAGCACTTGGATTCGGCCACCGTGGTGAAAGCCTGCTCGCCCGGCACCTTGGCGATGGTCTTGTAGTAGTCCCATGGCGTGCCCGAATCCTTGGAGCTCTTGACTTCGTACAGGTACATGTCGTGGATCATGCGGCCGTCGGCGCGGATCTGGCCCTTGTTGTAGAAGTCTTCGATCTTCATGCCCTTGAGCGTGCTCATGACCTTGTCGGAATCGGTCGTGCCGGCGGTCTGCACGGCCTTGAGGTAGCTCAGGGTGGCGGAGTAGTCGGCCGCCTGCAGGCTGGAAGGCATGCGCTTGTATTTATCGAAGAAGCGCTTGGCGAACTTGCGCGAGGCGTCGTCCTGGTTCCAGTACCAGCTGTCGGCCAGTTGCAGGCCTTCGGTGTTGGCCAGGCCCAGGGAGTGCACGTCGTTGATGAATACCAGCAGGCCGGCAACCTTCATGGTCTTGCCGATGCCGAATTCCTTTGCGGCCTTCATGGCGTTGGTGAAGTCGCCGCCAGCATTGGCCAGTGCCAGGATTTGCGCCTTGGAAGACTGCGCCTGCAGCAGGAAGGACGAGAAGTCCGAGGCGTTCAGCGGATGGCGGACGGTGCCGGCGACGGTGCCGCCGTTGGCCTTGACCACGGTGGAGGCATCCCCCTCGAGCGAGTAGCCGAAGGCGTAGTCGGCGGTCAGGAAGTACCAGCTCTTGTTGCCGGCCTTGACCAGCGCGGAACCGGCGACCTTGGCCAGCGAGACCGTGTCGTAGGCGTAGTGGACGGTGTAGGGCGAGCAGTCTTCATTGGTCAGGCGGGCCGAACCGGCGCCGATGACGAGGAAGGGTTTCTTCTTTTCGGTGGTGACCTTGGACATGGCCAGTGCCGTGCCGGAGTTGGTACCGCCAATCAGCATCTGCAGGCCGTCCTTGTCGATCCATTCACGTGCCTTGGACGACGCGACGTCGGCCTTGTTCTGGTGGTCGGCGCTCAGCACCTCGATGGGGCGGTTCAGGACCTTGCCGCCGAAATCCTGCACGGCCCACCTCAGCATTTCAGCGCCGGCGGGGCCGTCGATGTCGGCGTAAAGGCTGGACATGTCGGTGATGATGCCGATCTTGATCGGGCCAGTGTTCTGTGCGAAGGCTGCGCCTGTGAGGCCAAGGGCGAGTGCGGCAACAAGTGCTTTGAGTTTCATGATGTCTCCTGTTATGGAAGGGGTGAACTTGGGGGGAATCGAGGGGACTAAAAAAGGGTTCGGCATGCCCGGCGTCAGACGCCCAGGTATTCCTGCAGCATGCCCATGTTGCCGGCCAGCTCGTTTTGCGCAAACTGCTTGACGATGCGGCCGTGTTCCATGACGTAGAAGCGATCAGCCAGCGGCGCGGCGAAGCGGAAGTTCTGTTCCACCAGCACGATGGTGTAACCCTTGGCCTTGAGCGTGAGGATCATCTCTGCGAGTTTTTGCACGATGACGGGCGCCAGGCCTTCGGAAATTTCATCGAGCAGCAGGAGGCGCGCGCCGGTGCGCAAAATGCGCGCCACGGCCAGCATCTGCTGTTCGCCGCCAGACAGTCGCGTGCCGGGGCTGCTGGCGCGTTCCTTGAGGTTGGGAAACATTGCGTAGATTTCGTCCAGGCTCATCCCGCCGGGGGCTATGGTGGGCGGCAGCATCAGGTTTTCTTCGGCTGTCAGGCTGGCGAAAATGCCGCGCTCTTCGGGGCAGTAGCCCACGCCCAGACGCGCCACCTTGTGCGGCGCGAGCTTGATGGCTTCTTCGCCGTTGATCTTGATGGAGCCCTTGCGCGCACCCGTCATGCCGACGATGGCGCGCATGGTGGTGGTGCGCCCCGCGCCGTTGCGGCCCAGCAGTGTTACCACCTCGCCTTCGTTGACGGTGAGGTTCACGCCATGCAGGATGTGCGACTCGCCGTACCAGGCGTGCAGGTCTTCTATCTTGAGGAGCTCTTTGGTCATCTAGTGCGCCCCTTGAAGCTCGGTGTTCGCTGTGCCCATATAAGCTTCGATCACCAACGGATTCGCTGACACTTCGGCATATGGCCCGTCGGCAATGATGGCGCCGCGCTGCAGCACCGTGATGCGGTCGGCGATCGACGACACCACGTTCATGTTGTGCTCGACCATCAGGATGGTCCGGCCAGCCGAGACTTTTTTGATCAGCTGCGTCACGCGGTCCACGTCTTCGTGGCCCATGCCCTGCGTGGGTTCGTCCAGCAGCATCAGTTCGGGTTCCAGCGCCAGCGTGGTGGCGAGTTCGAGCGCACGCTTGCGGCCATAGGGCAGGTTCACGGTGAGCTCATCGGCGAAGTCGCTCAGGTCGACTTCGGCCAGCAGCTCGCGGGCACGGTCGTGGAGATGAAACAGCGTTTCTTCCGCTTTCCAGAAATGGAACGAGGTGCCGAGGTTGCGCTGCAAGGCGGCGCGCACGTTTTCCAGGACTGTCATGTGCGGGAAGACCGCAGAGATCTGGAATGACCGCACGATGCCGCGCCGCGCGGTCTGCGCGGGTTGCTCAAACGTAATGTCGTTGCCGTTGTAGACAATGCTTCCGCGCGTGGGGATGAGGAACTTCGTCAGCAGGTTGAAGAAAGTCGTCTTGCCGGCGCCGTTGGGCCCGATCAGCGCATGGATATGCCCGCGCTGGACTTTCAGGTCCACGTTGTTGACTGCCACGAACCCCTTGAATTCCTTGGTCAGCCCTCGTGTTTCGAGAATGAACTCCACTGACAAATTGGTTCTCCGGAAGATGGGTTGGATATCACGGGCGCAAGGTGCCGCGGCGGCTGATGCGGCAGCAGGCGCGAACCCGTGAAACACAGGTGGTCATCCTAGCCACCCACCCTCCGACGCGGTACCGGGTCAGACCCTTAAGTAGTTTTGCGTGATCTAAAGCCCCCACGCTCCCCACTTCGAGCCTACGGCGCGCTGCCCCTTTCCCTACGTATAGGGGCGCTGCGCCTGCGGCCCGGCAAAGCCGGTTCCGCGGCCCCTGCTTGATGAGGAGTGCCCCCTCCGGTAGGAAACCGGCGMCCGTATTGGCTTTTTTATTGCTCGCGGTTGCGGCCTGGGCCGCCTTCGCCGCGCTGGCCGCGCGGATTGGTTGCGTCGGCCTGGCGGGACGGTTTGTCTGGGGTGGCGTCGCGTTGTGACTGCTGTTGCTGCAATTGGTGTTGCCGCCGCTGTTGTTGTTCCTGGGCCTGGGCCTGGCGCTGCTGCTCCTGCTGCGCACGTTGTTGCTGTTGTTGCAAATGCTGCTGTTGTTGCAAATGTTGTTGTTGCTGCAGTTGCAGTTGCAGTTGCTGTTGCTGTTGCTGTTGCTGTTGCTGTTGCTGTTGCTGCTGCTGTTGCTGCTGCTGCTGCTGCTGTCTTTGCGCGGCCTGTTGYTGGCGGGTGTTTTCCTGGTCGCGCTGGGCCTGTTCGCGCAGGGCGCGCTGGCCTATGGATTCTTCACCGGAACGGCGCTGCTGTTCCAGCTGGGGACCCTGAAGCTTTTCCCGCTGTTCCTGTTGCTGGCTGCGACGAGCCTGTTCGGCGGCATGGCGGTCGGCGTTGGCGCGTGCATCGGCATTGGCATTGGCATTCGCAGCCTGGGCGCGTTCCTGCGCTTCCTGGCGGGCCCGCGTATCGCGCTGGGCTTGCTCGCGGAGGGCGCGCTGGCCTATGGCCTCTTCGCCCTGGCGGCGTTGCTGTTCCAGCTGGGGGCCTTGCAGGCGTTCTTTTTGCTCCTGCTGCTGGCGCTGCTGCTCGCGTTGAGCGCGCTGGCTGGCCTCGAGGGCGCTGCGGTCCGGTGCGGGCGAGGGCCGTGCGGCTGGCGCTGCGCCGACCGGCGCGGCGGGGGAAGCGGGAGCGGCGGCTTGTGGCCGGGCGTCGTGGTCCCTGCCGGCAGCGGGACCGGCGCGGTGCTCGTCCCGGTTGTTGTCATCGCGCCTGCCGTCCCGGCGATCATCCCTGCGGTCGCTGCGGCTGCTGACCACCGGCCGCGTGGCCACGGCGGGCGGCGGCAATGCGGCGGCGGCCACGGGGCGCTGCTGCGCGTGCAGCTCCGACGGATTCGGGCGCTGCGGCAGGGCGCCGCGGTCGGCCACGAGTTGTGCGCGGCCCAGGTCGGCGCTGCTCAGCCGGTGGGGATTGCCGTGCACAGGCCGGCCGCGCTCGAAGTCCTCGCGGCTGACAGCCGTCACCGCTGCAGGCTGGCGCTGGTAGCGGTAAATATTGGTCACGTTGACGGTGTTGTTGACCACGATGTTGTGGTTCACCTGCGTGACGTAGCGCGGGCTCACGCGGTAGGCGGGGCGAAAGGCTTCGCCGGGTGCCAGCGGGAACCAGCCCACACCGGGCCGCGGTGCGCCGCCGATGGAAATGTTCCAGTTCACACCGCCGCTGCTGCCGCCCACAAAAGCGACGAGGGCGGGCGCATAGACAGGGCGCGGTGCCAGCCGGCCCGGCACCCAGGCCCAGCGCGGGCCGATTTGTGCCCAGCGGCCATAGTGAAACGGTGCAAACCCCCAGGGCGCGTCGTCCACCCAGGTCCAGCCCCAGGGCGAGACCCAGGCCCAGTGGCCGACGCGGTAGGGCGCCCAGTTGGCGGGCACGGCGCGCGGTATCCAGACGGCACCGTAGGCCGGGTCCTGACTCCAGTTACCGTAGCTGTCGAGCTGCTGGTAGCCCACGGTTTCGCGCGGTATGTAACGCGCCGAAACCGACTGGTCTTCACGCCGGTCGCGGTTAGCGGCCCACAGGTCAAAACTGTCCTGCTGTGCGGCGCCCGGTCCTGCCGGGGTGAGCTGCGTGCCGCTGAAGTTGGCCTGCTGGCGGCTTTGCAGCGTGACGGGGGCGACGCCGTCGCCATAAATCACGCCGCTGCCCGACTGGGCCACCACGCGCGTCGTGTTGCTGGCAGGGTCGACGTCCAGCCGGTAGTCACCGGGCTGCGACACCACAAACGCGAGGTTGGGCGTATCCACTTCCAGGCGCTGGCCTTCGTAGAGGGCCCGCACGCGCAGCTTGAGCGTGCCTTGGGCGAGGCGCAGCTGGGTGGTGTTGTCGTCCAGTGCCTGGAAATCCAGGCTGGTCTGGCTGTTCATGCGCAGCGCGGTCGAGCCCACGTACAGTTCCGAGCGGGCGCCGGGGCCCGTCCACAGCCTGTCGCCGGCTGTCAGCGGCCGGTTCAGCATGGCGGGTGTCCAGGCCGGGGCTTCTGCCGGGTTGTTGCTGTCGCCCGGTGCGAAGCTTACGGCGCCTTCGGCCAGGTTAAGTCTGGCGACCCGGCCGGGTGGGTCCAGCTGGGCGCCCTGAGGCGCAGGTTCCTGCGCCCAGGCAACGGGCTGCAGCAATGCCAGCAGGACTGCAAAGGCCAGCAGCACGAAGTACCCGTAAAGGTGCGAAGGCCGGAAGGCCGTGTGGTCGGTATGGGACGAATTTGTGTCGCCGGTGTCGATTGCTGTCATGTTGAACGCTCTCTTCCTGTCTTGCGGGACATGGATGGACTGGAAGGCGGGCTGACACGTAACGGTCGTGATCGCATCGTGATCGCCAGCCTGATGAGGAGACCTTACCCAGTACAACGTGCGTGACGATGGATGGAGTGCTAACAGGCAGTAAAGATTGCGAAACAGAAGGCAGGAATGAAACGGGATGTAATGTCCGCAGCGGCTGATCTTTCTGTTGATGACATTTTTATTAGAGAAAAATGCCTGCAAGTCAATGCAGACGAGCGCGAGCAGCTATCAAAAAAGGAGCGACTGGGTTGCGGCGAAAAAATGGCGCGTGCAATATGAGACGATTGCCCCATGCAAGATTTCTGGCCTTCCAGTGGCTTTTCCCGGCTCCAGCGCAACGCACGCGGCTGGCTCGCCCTTTCCGACGACTATCTGCGGCTCTTCCTCGCGCGGCCCGAACTCGCGCCGGTGGCGGAGTCATGCGATGCCGAACGTGCCTTGCACGCCGCACTGGTGGCCGCGCCGTCCCGGCCGGTCTCGCCTGCCGAATTGACGGCCCTGCAAGATGCGGATGCGCGTGACAACTACAAGCTGTTTTTGCGCTTTCGCGATGGCTTGCTCGCCGCCGGCACGCTGGAGGCGTATTACCTGAGCCTGTTCCCGCGGGACGGAACGGGCCGCATCGACATACCGCCGTTGTTCATCGACCTGGTTGCCCAGGCCGTTGTCCACAATGTGCTGCAGGGTTCCACCGACGCATATGAAGTGCGCGCCGCTGAAATGCTGTTTCGCCCGCAGCGCATCAGTACACAGGACGGCCAGGTGCTAAGCGGCGACCAGGAGGTGATCGACATGTTCAATGAGACCGGCGGTGTGGGCGACTTCGGCCGCTTCCTTGCGGAGGCCAAGGCGCCGGTGCCTGTTGTGGAGCTGCAGGTGCTCAATGACGACAACGCTTTCACGTATTGGCAGCAGCCGGGCCGCCACCGTTTTTTGCTGGACCTGACGCATGAAGTCAGCAACGACCTGAGCCACGGCCTGGTCTTCACCATGGTGCGTGCCCGCTCAGGTCTCAAGGCGCTGGCAAGTGTGTTGCAGAAGTGGGTGAAGCATTTTCTGGGCGTTGAAGTCACCATCCGGCCCGTGCAGAAAGTGGACGATGAAGCCTGGCGCTGGCATGTAGGGCTGGACCTGGACTCCACAGCCTTGCTCAATGACCTGTATGAGGGAAGGGACGTTGCGCCCGACCGGCTGCAGCGCCTGGTCAGCCTGTTCCGGCTGGAGTTTGTGGACACGCGGGAAATGCGCGGCGACGTGGCTGGCAAGCCGGTGTACCTGGGGTTGATGATGAACGCCGACGGGGTGGTAAAGCTCAAGCCGCAAAACCTGCTGGTGAACCTGCCGCTGCTGCCTGCAGCTTCCTAGGGGTGTGCGCGGATCAAGCCGGATCGTTTCAGTCGCTGCCCTCCACTTCCACCACCAGCACGCGGGCCTCGCCCACCGGCGAGGCCACATGCTCGGTGCCCACGCTCGCGAAAAAGATGTCACCGGTTTCCAGCATCACGGAGCATTGTCCGCAGTTGTCGCGGTAGCGCATTTCCACACGGCCATCGAGCACCGCAAACACTTCTTCGCCTTCGTTGATATGCCATTTGTAGGGTTTGTCGGTCCAGTGCAGTCGGGTGGTGATGCCCTGCATATTGGCTACTGTCAGCGCGCCCCAGGCGCGTGCTGCGGTGAAATCCTTGCTTCGGATGATCTTCATGTCGGTCTCCATCAGGTGCATTGAAAGCTTCGCCATGCTACGTCGCGGGGCCGACGGAACCATGAATTCTTCGGCGCCCATTGATTCTGTATCCGCATCACTGAAATGCGCCGTTCAGGACTGCGCGGCGCTAAGATGGTTTGCATGAAAAGCGTATTGCTGCCCTGCGGCGAAGCCGTTCCCGCCCTGGGCATGGGAACCTGGAATATGGGCGATGCGCCGGCGCGGCGCGCCGACGAACTCGCGACCCTGCAGCTCGGCCTGGACCTGGGCTGTACGCTGGTCGATACCGCGGAAATGTATGGCGAGGGGCTGGCCGAAGAGCTTGTTGGCGAGGCGCTGCAGGGACGGCGTGATGAGGCCTTTATCGTGAGCAAGGTGTATCCGCACAATGCCTCGAAGGCGGGCACGGTGGCCGCCTGCGAGCGCAGCCTGCGGCGGCTGCGCACTGACCGTATCGATCTTTATCTGTTGYACTGGCGGGGTTCGGTTCCGCTGGCCGAAACCATGCAGGCTTTGATGGCGCTGCAAAAGGCCGGCAAGATCCGTCACTACGGCGTGAGCAACCTTGACCTCTCCGACATGCAGGAGCTGTGGCAAGTGCCCGGCGGTCAGGGCGTGCAAATCAACCAGCTGCTGTACAACCTCACGCGCCGCGGCATTGAGTGGGACTTGCTGCCATGGCTGCATGAACGCAAGGTACCGGTCATGGCCTATTCACCGATCGAGCAGGCGCGGCTGCTGCGCCATGCGGGCCTGACCCGCTTCGCCGCGCGCCACGGCATGCAACCCGCCCAGGCGGCACTGGCCTGGGTGCTGGCGCAGGGCGGCGTCATCGCGATTCCCAAAACCAGCCATCCGGAACGGCTGCGCGAGAACGCCGCGGCAGCGCAGATCCGGCTCAGCGATGAACAACTGGCTGAACTGGATGTGTTGTTCAAGCCGCCTTCCCGCGCCACCTCGCTGGAGATGATCTAGACCTTTCCAGGGGTCAACGCATCAGCCACATCCCTACTGCCAGCAAGGCCGCCTGGACGGCCATGGCGATGTAGAGCGGCTTGCGGGAAGGCGTGGCGGCATCCTGAAGCGTCTGGCTAATACGCTGCGCGAGCAGAGTGCGCAACACGGGGTCAGGCGAACCTGGTGCTGGCGCAGGTGCGGCCTCGGCGGCGCGGGCCTGCTGCCATTGCGCCAATACATCAGCCAGCGGCAGGCGGTTCACCACGAAATTGATCATGCCGCGCACGGCGCGTCCCTGGCCCAGCACGGGCGCCAATTGCTGACCGATGGCATCGGCCGACAGCATCTCTGACACCCGTTCGAGTGCACCCTTGGTTCGCGGCATGGCCTCGATGCGTGCGGCAATCGCGTCCGTCAAGCGCTGCGACATGGCCTCTCCATGACCCGTCACGACTTGCTGTATGGCCCGGCTGCGGCCACGCGCCACGCCCAGCATCAGGTAAATCGGAACAAAGGCCAGCAGCAGCATGCTGACCAGCAAGGGCGGTGAAAACAGCAAGGCGAGGATGGCGCCGGCGCCGCCGGCGTGCGCTGCGGCAGGCATGCCAGGGCCGGACAGCCGGCTCAGGTAGAAGAAGAACACGCCACCGCCCAGCAGGAAAGCCAGCAAACCACCCATGGCGACGGAACTGGCAAACGCCATGCCGGCTTTGGCGCCGGTGCGCACCATGGATGGCGCGGCAGAAGAGTTTGATGACATGCAAGGCCCCCCTATTTTTTAAAGGGCTGATCATAAGCGGCGCTTGCGGGGGCGCTGGTGGTGCATGGCAGACGCTGCAGCCCGTCCGCGCCATCGCCGATCGAGACGCCGGACCCCGCGGATCACGGCCGGGCCGCGCGGCACCGCCATGTTGTATAGACAGGCCGCCGAATAAAATCTGAGGTCAAACCGGCTGCAAGCGGGTGCGTCTTTTCCATTCGCCTTATGCTTGCCAAGCCCCATAAGGAGACCTTTCCCCATGCTTCGCAAGTTTTTGTCGTTCATCGCTCTCGCGCTCATGCTCTGTGCCGCGCAGGCCCAAACATACCCGGCCAAGCCGATACGCCTGATCGTTCCGTTTCCGCCCGGCGGCGGCACCGACATCCTGTCGCGCCTGGTGGCCACCAAATTGACGGAGGTCAGCAAGTGGACCGTGGTGCCCGATAACCGCGGCGGCGCCGGCGGCACCATCGGCATTGCCGAAGCCGTACGCGCAGCGCCTACGGGCTATGACATGGTCATGGGCCAGAAGGACAACCTGGTTGTTGCCCCCTGGCTCTACAAGAACCTCAGCTACGACCCGACCAAAGACCTGGTGGCGGTGGCCCATGTGGCTTACACGCCGGTGGTGATCGTCACGGGCGTGCAGTCGCGCTTCAAGACGCTGGCCGACGTGGTGGCGGCAGCCAAAGCAGCGCCCGACTCCATCACCTACGGCTCGCCCGGCAATGGCACGACCATCCACCTGGCCGGCGAGATCTTCAACAGCGCCGCCAACATCAAGCTGCGCCACGTGCCCTACAAGGGTTCCAACCCGGCCATGATGGACGTGCTGGCCGGCAACGTGGACCTCATGGTGTCCTCGCTGCCCTCGGCCATTGCCCAGATCAAGTCGGGCAAGCTGCGCCCGCTGGCCGTCACCTCGGCCCGCCGCAGCACCTCGCTGCCGGACGTGCCCACGGTGGCCGAACTGGGCTACAAGGACTTTGACGTCAGCACCTGGTACGGCCTCTTCATGCC